>JAQUMH010000005.1 GCA_028718185.1 Elusimicrobiota bacterium | reverse complement strand
GACAAGAGTACCGCCGTCCGTAGGTAACACAACGCAATATGTTAATACCAGGAACCCGGTATGTTATGATTTTGGCGAGTTATCATTTAGTGGAAGTGCGGAAAGTGCACCAACACTACAAAACCAGATGTTTGCAAGGTCAGTAAATATAACGATACCATATACAACATCGGATATAGGGACATTAAGTGAAGATGGGCTTAGAATTTACTACTGGAGTGGAACAGATTGGGATTTAGTTACAGGAGCACAGACAGTAGATAAAGTAAACAACACGGTAACAGCAACCGTAAGACACTTTTCAACATATCGTATATTGGGTAGTTATGTATCTGCAGATTTAAGTAATATAAAAATCTATCCGAATCCATATAATCCGGCTACAGCGGTCCTGGGTAAATTAAAGGTGACAAACCTGCCATTAAATAGTATAATGAAATTGTATAGTGTGACAGGCGAGATAATCCGTGAACTCAAAGAAGTAGATTATGGTAATTTTGGCTGGCTCGAGTGGGATGCTAAGAATGACAAAGGAGACAAAGTAGGCAAAGGAATATATATTTACCAAATAGAAGATGTTACCGGTAGAAAGATAACAGGAAAAATAGGTCTGATAAAATAAGAGAAGCGTTATAGAGTTATAGAGTTCGTAGAGTTTATAGAGTTAAAACCCTAAAACCCTAAAACCCTATAACAGAATTTAATGGGAGGTTGTATTAATGAAGCAGAAAAGTTTTTTAAAGGTAGCAGTCCTAATAACCGTTGTCATCGGTTTTTTTGCAAATGTTTCTTGTGCGGCAGTGATGTATGATGCTTTTGTGGAAAATTCTATGTTAAGTGTATTCCGGGACAAAGAATTTACCGGTAAAACTAAAACCATAGAACTATATACAGCGAAAGACGAGTATGAGCCTGCGCAAATCATCATAATACCAAAAGGCAAAGAAGACCTGAAAGGTATAAAGATTGAATTTTCGGACCTCAATGGTAAATTATCCGATAACACTCCTATTAAAATAAGTAAGACTAATTTCGAGTATCACAATACCGCATATGTAATTTTGGAGAACGAGAATTGGTTTTTTAAAGATCTCAGTGGAGGACAAAGGCAGGAATTTATAAAAGCACGCCACCTTAAATCCATAGATGAACTTCTCGGATTACGTCCTGACCCGTTAAAATTAGACAAAGTATTTGATGCACACACTAACAATAACAATACAGTCTGGCTTACTTTTTATGTACCCAAAGAAGCTGTAGCAGGAACATATACAGGGACAGTTTCTATAATTCCAAAGAATGGCAAACGGACAGATGTAAAGGTTTCCTTAACAGTATGGGATTTTGTTTTACTAAAAGAATGTCCTTTAGGACTGCTTCAATGGGGTGACAATACAGCTGCTGCTAAAACTGTAGGAATACCTGAGTATGAATACATAAAAATGAAAGCAAAACATATGGTTAAACTTCACCGTGGGAATTCATATTTACCATGGAATCCGCCGACTGAAGGTTCTTATGATGATTTTGATAAAAAAACAGAAGAACTTATGCAGCTTGGTATGAACAAATTCTGGATTTTCGTAGATATGAGGTTTTTTTATCCTGCAGGACCTCTTCGTATTAAGAACAACGATGACCGTATGGGACCGGAACGGCAGGCAGTTCTTAAAAAAACATACAATCATTTGAAAGAGAAAGGCTGGTTGGATAATTTCATGTTAGTTACCTGGGACGAGCCCGACTTTCTAAAAGCAGGCGTTCTTGAAAAATGGCAGCAATCACAAAAGGAAATAATAGATGCCGGATTCACAAATTTTGAATCAGAATTTACCGGTCGTGCTTTAGGATGTCTTAACCAAATGATAGGCTATGCCGGCATATGGGTTCCTCATCTTAGCCTGTGGGAAGGTGAGATAACCGACTTTATGTTGGCCAGAAAAAAAGCTGGAGACAGAATTGGCTGGTATTGGGGCGCCACATTAGCTGCCCCCGGTTACATACAGCACCATCTTTTGATAGAACAAAGAAATATCTACTGGCTTGCATATAAATATCAAATTGATTTATTTCCTTTTTTTGATTATGACATGGGTTTTAGAGAACCAATAAACAAAATGTGGAAAAATAATGAAGAAGCATATCCAAGCTCAAGAAATTATCTTTATCCTAATCCTGCCCTTGATAAAAACAATCCGTTTTTTAGTTCAATCCGTGAAGAAGTAATGCGTGAAGGCAGGGAAGATTATTGTTACCTGTATATGCTGGGACAATTAGTTGATAAATATAAAAAAGAAGGAAACACGCAACTGGCAAAAGAAGGAGAAGACGTTATTACTAAAAGCATAAATATGGTTGCCCGGAATATGACAGATTATTCCACGACCCCTTCTGATATATATCAGGCAAAAAAAATGGTAGCCGAAGCTATTTTAAAACTTTCAAACAAAAAGTAATTTTGTTTTCTATAATAAGGTGTTTGTAGTCGCAGAGCTTGCTCTGCTGAATTAGGATTTGTAGCGGTGAGATTCTTGTCCGCCAAAGCATTAGTGGTGGGGCGGGCAATGTCAGAAGTCAGACATAATGTAGTTGCAGACCCTTGGTCTGCCGATTTTGTGTAGTGGTTATCTATTCAAATGTAGCTGCAGAGCTTGCTCTGCTTACGTTAAGAATTATATAGTAAAGAACCCCGCTTTTCAGCAGGGTTCTTTATTTTTTATCCCTTCGTCTATATCATCTTCTCAATGCCGGATTAGTGTAATTTTACCCATTGACATTTTTAACTGTTTGATATATCATATCGGAAAGGACACAGATTATGAATAACAAACATCCTTTAAATATAATAAAAATAGCAAAACAGTTATTAGAACATCCTTCGGTCCCGTTTAAGGAAGACGGAATTCGTAATCATATTCTTGAATTTTGCCAAGAGAGGAACGTTCCTGTTTCTGTTGATAATTTTGGAAACGTTTTAGCCGAGTATGGTAAACAATTTGAAAAAAATCTACCATTATGTTTTAGCGCCCATATGGACCATCCCGGTTTTATTATAGAAAAATACCTAGGTCGGGGCAAAGCGTCAGCTATCACCTTTGGCGATTTTCCCTGTGACCCTCTCAAGCCTGCTAATGTCCGCATATTCGGCAAACGGACACAGACAGTCGGTAAAATTATTAAAGTTATTCGTAATCCTAAACAACATATTACACGTATTGTACTTTCCGTTAAAAGTGAGGTTGCAAATTCCGATTTCGGTTTGTGGGATTTTCCGCCTTGTAGAACCGAAGGTGGGCTGCTTCATTCACGCGGTTGTGATGATTTGGTAGGTTGTGCAGCTATGCTGACAATGATAGACCAGCTTGTCCAAAGAAAAATACGACACCGTGTAATGTGCGTCTTCACCGTCGCTGAAGAAGCGGGTCTTCACGGAGCCAACTATTTGTGCATGAATAGAACTATACCGTCCCAAGCTACGGTGATATCGCTTGAAACCAGTAAAGCATTACCTGTTGCACCAATTCACGGCGGTGTGATTATCCGTGTCGGGGACAAACAAAGCATTTTCCATCCGGGAATAACCGCTTTTCTGGTTTACGTTGCTCAACAGCTTAAGTTGGAAAAGTCATCATTTAAATATAACCGGAAATTAATGGATGGTGGTACATGTGAAGGGACTGCATATCAGGACTTATATAAAACCGGTGCTTTATGTATCCCGCTTGGAAACTATCATAATCGCAACAACGAGAAAAACCGGATTGATGAAGAATATGTCGCTATAGACGACTTGGAAAATATGGTAAGATTATTAGTGGAAGTTGTTATAAACTCAAAAGAAATCAAACATTTCACAAAAAAGAACAAATCTCAATATCAACCCCACAAAGGACTGTTAGGTGAAATACATATTGAAAAAACAGGTTCTGAACGCATACTTGGTTTTTAATTATACATATTTATCTTAAGGGAATATTTTATGAAAACACCTGAGTTACACGGGAATTTTGATAACGGTTGTTGTAAAGTTATTAACTGGGAAAGTGAAAATAAGGTCCGTTGTCAACCGGATACACCTGAAGGAACAAGCGGAAATATCTGGTTTTATTGGCATGCATGTTTGTTAAATGCCAAAGGGAAAAACATACAAATTATTTTAGAGTGGACTAAGAATGAAGATAAAGAAAGCCCTTATGCAAGAAACCATAATTTTACAGAAGTTATTGAAAGAGTTATTTTTAAAAGTAGTGACGGACTGAATTGGGAGAACCTGGATACAGTGCATGTAGTTGGACAGGAAGTTCACATTGATGTACAACCGGAATCCGACAAGCTTTTTTTGGCTACCGATATACCATATACCCCGTCTAATTTGAATGACCTGATAAAAACAGTAGAAAACAGCGGTACAAAAATAGAAGTTGTTGGTACCAGCCGGGATAAAAGAAATATTTATGGTTTTATAATTAAGCCGAAAGAAAAATATATTGGTACTATATATTTACAAGCTCTTCAGCATAATCAGGAGACAAGCGGACCGAGGGTTTTAGATGCATTGACTCGTTATCTCATTGGTACACCTGAAGGTAAATTACTTCAAAAATATTTATGCTGGCGTATTGTTCCGGTAGTGGATATTGACGGATTATTTAACATAAAAAGGACCTCGTCCATCAACCCGAACAGAGATTGGAAAGCGTTTGAATTGCCTGAAACCAGTGCAATAAGAGATTGGTTGCTTTTAGCCAAGAAGAATGGTGAAAGGTTTGAAATGATTTTAGATTTACATATGGGCTGGGCTTCAAAAAAAGGTTCCGCTGCTTCGCTGACAAGATTTTCTAAAACAGCAGTTTCTGATGAGTATTATAAAAAGCAAATCGAATTTGGTGAATATCTTTTCAAGCATACCGATTGGGTTGATAACAGCTGGTGGGAACTAAAGATTCCGGATGGATGGTTTAATACATGGGTAAAAGATATTCTTGGTAGCCTAACACATTGTATTGAAATATCACGTTTTCAAACTTTCATTCGCAGTAAAAACCAATGGGAGAATATTAAACAAAGTCATTCAGAAAAATTTGGGATGCAATTAGCTCAAGCTATTGGTACGTTTTTTAATCCTGGTTTGTAAGCTAACCGAATACGGCATTTTAACTATCAGAAACACAGAGTTGACAACCCCAGACGGATTTAATAAAATGACAACACAAATGGACCTGAAAATATATCTAAAAAAGAAAAAAAAAATAATAGACAACGCTCTTAAAAAATATTTTTCCGAAAGCAAAGAAACACCGCCGATTATAAATACTGCAATGAAATACAGTATTTTTGCCGGTGGGAAACGGCTCAGACCCGTATTATGTCTTGCTGCCGGTGAAATTTGCGGTGGTTCCGTGAAAGATATTTTACCGACTGCCTGTGCAATTGAAATGATTCATACCTATTCGCTTATTCACGATGATTTACCGGCTATGGACGATGACGATTACCGCAGGGGCAAATTAACTTCTCACAAAAAATATGGTGAAGCAATAGCCATACTTGCCGGTGACGGACTTTTAACAAAAGCGTTCGAAATTATTCACCCGTTAGTTGTAAAAGAAGTAGCAGTAGCCGCAGGAACAAAAGGCATGGTAGGCGGACAAGTAGCGGATATAGAAATGGGGATGTCCGATGTCCGAAGTCCGAGGTCTAAAGTAAAAGGGTCTAAATCCGAAATATTAGTTAGATACATTCACGAGCATAAGACGGCGAAGATGATAGAAGTATCGCTTAAAGTCGGGGCGATTTTATCGAATGCCTCACAGGAAAAAGTCAAGGCGCTTTCAGATTACGGCAGAAAAATCGGGCTTGCTTTCCAGGTAGTTGACGATATTTTAGATATTACCGGTAATAAGAAAAAACTGGGCAAGAAAGGTTCAGATATAAAAAACAAGAAATTAACTTACCCGTCAATTTACGGAATAGAGAAATCAAAAGAAAAAGCAATCATGTTAATTGAAAGTGCCAAGAAAGATTTAAATATATTAGGTAAAAAAGCAACCATTCTTAAAGAATTAGCAGACTACATAGTCCAAAGAGAATATTAATTTAACCCCCTCACCTCTTTCCTCTCCCCACAGGGTAGAGGATGAAAAGTGAGATTTCCTCTTCCCACAGGAGAGAAGATGAAAAGTGCTATTTCTTCTCCCCATAGGGGAGAAGATGAAAGATGAGGGGGGACTATAATATTTTAGCAGTCAGGAGTAATATAAACAAATGTCCAAAATCCTTGATAAAATCAATAATCCTGTTGACTTAAGGTCACTAAAAAAAGAACTTTTACCCGACCTTGCCAAAGATATACGTGAACATATTATTTCAACTGTTTCACAAACCGGCGGTCATTTAGCGCCATCGTTAGGTACAGTAGAACTTACAATAGCTCTTCATTATGTTTATAATACACCAAAAGACAAAATTGTCTGGGATGTCGGTCACCAGGCATATGCACATAAAATCATTACCGGACGCCGCGATAACTTTTCAACTCTTCGCCAGCTAAACGGCATATCCGGTTTCCCCAAAATTGCAGAATCTGAATATGACGCATTTGGTACAGGTCATTCTTCCACATCCATATCTGCTGCTTTGGGCTTAGCTGCTGCCCGTGATTTAAAAAATGAAGATTACAAAGTTGTCGCTGTGGTTGGTGATGGAGCTATGACCGGCGGGCTTGCGTACGAAGGGCTTTTAAATACCGGGCATTTGGGAACGGACATGCTGGTAATTCTTAATGATAATGAAATGTTCATTTCTCACCGGGTAGGTGCACTTGCCGCATATTTAACTAAACTATTAACAGGCGGGCTTTACAGCAGGTTCCATAAAAGAGTTTCAAAGTTTTTATCACGAATTCATTTTTGGGGTTCGCAGATAATGCGTGTCGCCAAAAGATTTCGCGTATTGCTTTTCCCCGGAATGTTATTTGAAGAAATGGGTTTTGCATATTTGGGTCCTGTTCAGGGACACGACCTCGATAAAATGATAGAAATACTTTCAAAAGTAAAAAACCTGAAAGGTCCCGTGCTTTTACACGTCATTACGAAAAAAGGAAAAGGATATTCACCTGCTGAAAATAATCCCACAAAATTCCACGGAATAGGAAAATACGATGTAATAACGGGTGACCCGGTATCTGAATCAAAATATCCGAGTTATACAAAGATTTTTTCACAGACACTTATAAAACTTGCAAAAGAAGATGAAAAGATAGTCGCTATTACCGCCGCTATGGTTGACGGGACAGGACTTGTAGATTTCCAGAAAGAATTCCCTAAAAGATTTTTTGATGTAGGGATAGCTGAAGGACACGCGGTGACATTTGCTGCAGGTCTCGCAGCTGCAGGTTACAAACCTGTGGTCGCGATATATTCTACATTTTTTCAAAGGGCTATAGATGAAATAATTCACGATGTTTGCCTGCAGAAATTACCGGTTATTCTTGCAATAGACAGGGCAGGTATTGTAGGCGAAGACGGCGCAACTCACCAGGGTGCTTTTGACTTGACATTTTTAAGGATGATTCCGAACATAGTAATAATGTCGCCCTCCAACGAAAATGAACTTCAAAATATGCTTAAAACAGCGGTAATGTTAAATCAGCCGGTTGCAATCCGGTATCCGCGCGGTGAAGGTGTTGGTGTTAAACTTGACGATGTACCAAAAGTTTTACCTATTGGAAAAGCGGAAGTAATTACTGAAGGAAAAGATATTTTTATATTTGCCGTAGGGAATATGGTTAATGTTGCTGTTGAAGCTGCTCAAAAACTTTCTGCCGGAGGGATTTCCTGCGGCGTAGTAAATTCCCGTTTTATAAAACCCATAGATGCAGAACTTTTTAAAAGTATTTCACAAAGAGTTAAAAAAATAGTAACCATTGAGGAAAATGTTATTTCCGGTGGCTTTGGCAGTGCCGTTTGTGAACTATTAAGTGATGGTAATATAAAGATTCAGACAATAGGTCTTCCTGACAAGTTTGTTGAACACGGTAAACAAAGTGAAATCAGGGAAAAATATGGACTTACTGCAAATACAATCTACGAAAATGTTAAACAATGGTTAAAAAAAACCGCATAGATATTTTAATTTTCCAAAAAGCACTTACCTCATCTCTCAGTAAAGCTACCGCATTAGTGATGGAAGGCAAAGTAAGCATTAAAGATAAAATAATCACAAAACCCGGTTTTTTAGTTTCAGAAGATTCGGAAATACTAATCAAAGAATCTGACAAATATGTTTCCCGCGGTGGATTAAAGCTGGAAGAAGCGTTAGAAAAGTTTGCAATTAACGTTCAAGATAAAATATGTATTGATATCGGTGCGTCTACCGGCGGGTTTACTGATTGCCTGTTACAAAAAGGTGCAAAAAAAGTTTATTGTATCGATGTCGGGTACGGTATTCTGGATTTCAAACTCCGTAATGACCCGCGTGTTATTGTTTTTGAAAAAACCAACATAAGATATTTTGGAAAACGCGAATTATCGCAAAGTATCCTGTCATTGCGAGCCCGCCACGATTCATCGGCGGGCGAAGCAATCTCGTCTTATAGTAATATTGAATCGCATTTACCTGATTTAGCGGTTGTTGATGTTTCCTTCATTTCACTTGAAAAGGTTTTACCTAAAGTAAAAGAACTTGTGAAAACAGGTGGCGAAATAATCGCGCTAGTAAAACCCCAGTTCGAAGCCCCGCGCGGGTCAACAAAAAAAGGCGTTGTAGAAGATGAATCAGTCCGCACTCAAACTATTGAAAAAATAAAAGAATTTGCTAAAACTATCGGTCTAAAATATCTCAACGAGACATCTTCCCCGATAAAAGGACCCAAAGGCAACCTTGAACACCTTTTGTATTTTGAAAACGCTTAAAAAATATTTTCTGATATCACTACAATGGAGTTTTATCAAACATGGATTCTATAAGTATTTTAAATGATGTTCTTGGTCCGATAATGAGAGGTCCGTCCAGTTCTCATACTGCCGGACCTTATCATATTTCGGTTATAGCCCGTAACTTATTGAATGAAGAACCCGTTTCCGTAACATTTAGATTCGACCCTCAGGGCTCCTTTGCAAATGTCTACGAACAGCAAGGCTCTGACCTTGGTTTCATTGCCGGAATCGTGGGTATAGAAATGACTAACACAGATTTTACAAATGTAAAAGAATTAGCCAATAAAAAAGGTATTAAGTATGAATTTATTATTAAAACAATACCGGAAGCAAATCATCCCAATACAGTAGTAATCAATCTTACGGGCAAATCCGGTAAAAAACTTGCAATAACAGCTCAATCCATAGGTGGAGGTTCTGTTATTATTACCCACATTGAACAATGTCCCGTTAAAATTACAGGACAGTTTTATAATCTCGTGCTTGTTATTTCAAATAACCATGCTGAGGAAGCAAAGAAAATAATAGATTCTGATGGTTTATCAATTGATACCGAAGTGTTGCAATATAATAAATGTACCGTATTGCAAAGCAATAGAACTGCACCGGTAAATAATTCATTAAAGGAAAAACTAAAATCAATACCGGGATTTGTCAATTTTTGGGAGACTGCACCAATATTTTTTGTAAAGAAAGGAAAACCGTTATTTTATTCTGCCCAGGAAATAGCGGTATATGCAGAAAAAACAGGATTGTCTTTAGGCAAGATTGGTTTGGAGTACGAAGCGAATTTATTAGGACTTAAACCGGATGAAGTTATAGCCGAAGTGTTAAGGCGATTTTCTGTCATGCGTTCATCAATTGAGCAAGGGCTGCAGGGAAAAGCGAAACCCAGGCTTTTTGAACCTTTTGCAAAAGAAATATTTGATAAAGAATCCGCGGGTCGTTTGCGTTTCGGGGGATATACTACAAGAGCTGCAGCCAGGGCTTTGGCTGTAATGCACGTAAGTGCATCTTCCGGAATTATTTGTGCCGCTCCCACGGCAGGCTCGGCAGGTGTACTCCCTGCTGTTGTTGTAACCTTGGACGAGATTTTAAAACTTAGCCAGGAAAAAATCGCTTTGACATTACTGGCTGCGTCTACAATCGGAGTCATTGTCGCCACGCGCGCGACTTTTGCTGCTGAGCAGGCAGGATGCCAGGTGGAAATCGGGACTGCGGGCGCCATGGCTGCAGCTTCCGCTATTGAAGCAGCGGACGGCAACGTTAATATGGCGTTAGATGCCGCATCAGTATGTTTCCAAAATACAATGGGATTAATTTGCGACCCGGTTAAAGGTTTTGCCGAAATACCGTGTCATAGCAGGAATGCAGTAGCTGCTTCAAATGCATTTGTTGTCGCAGATTTAATTATGGGAGGATATAAAAATCTAATCCCTCTGGATGAAACTATTGATGCTTTATTCCAAGTTGGAAAAATGATGCCAAGAGAGCATAGATGCACAGCCCTTGGCGGACTATCAATTACGCCCTCCGCCCAATGTTTAAAGTTTTCCAAATAATGGGGGACTATGATGTAATTAAAAATCCTCAATAGGTGTTAAATATATGCTGTGTCGCAATGTCATTGCGAGCGATAGCGAAGCAATCTCATAAAATGTAGTCCATCTAAGATGGGATTGCCACAAGCCAATAAATTGGCTCTCGCTCGCCTCGCTGCGAAGCGGGCAATGACAAACCATGGATTGCGACACAGTCTGGGAAACGGGAATCTATGAATATGTAAAGATTTTTTTATTGTATTTTTTTTTAAATTTTGTAAAATTACCTTATGTTCAAAAAATTAAACGAAACAATATCTGTTATTTTTGAGAAAGACCCGGCAGCAAAGAATATTATCGAGGTTTTAATTTGCTATCCGGGGCTGCATGCTGTATTGACGCATAACGTAGCCCATTGGTTTTACAATCATAGTAGATTTACTATTGCAAGAATAATTTCCGAAGTTTCCAGGCACTTTACCGGTATTGAAATCCACCCGGGCGCCAAAATAGGCAAAAGATTTTTTATTGACCACGGTATGGGTGTTGTTATTGGTGAAACTACCGAAATCGGTGATAATGTTCTTATTTATCAGGGTGTTGTTTTGGGTGGTACATCATTACAAAAAGGCAAACGGCATCCTACAATAGGGAACGGTGTTACCATAGGTGCCGGTGCCATAGTTTTAGGTCCTATAAAAATCGGGGATAATTCCCGTATTGGTGCAGGTTCGGTTGTTGTATCAGAAATTCCTCCAAATTCTACGGCAGTCGGTATTCCTGCCCGTGTTGGTGTCGGGTTTTCGGTAAAAGATATTGAGATGTTAGAACACGGCAAACTACCCGACCCGATTGCAGATGCTATAAAATTCATAGTAAAAGAACAGGAAAAAATAGAAGAACGGCTGAAAAAAGTTGAATCATTAGAAGGCATTACTGCCGAGCTCGATAAATATGTTGAAAAGAAAAAGAAAGAATTAGAAGAAGAGTTTTGCGGTCCTGAATCTAATGTATGAACCACGGGTTTATAGAAATTTCACGTCAGCAGATGACCTTGTCGGATTTAAAGTTGTTAACGAAGAATCCGACCTTTATATTTTAGCAGACAGCGATTTAACTTCTCAATCTGAAAATTTACTGGCAAAATACCGCGAACAGCTGATTGATTACATAAAAAAATACCCGGAATTTCAATTTACACTTTCGCCATACATTATCCCTTCACAAATTTCCGAAGTTCCTGAAATAGTGAAGATGATGGTCCTTGAAACAGCGAAAGTAGATGTAGGTCCAATGGCTTCGGTTGCCGGTGCAGTTGCAGAGTTTATCGGCAACGAGTTATTAAAGCTTTCTAAAAATGTAATAATTGAAAATGGCGGCGATATTTTTATAAAAACAACAAAGCCGCGAAAAATAGGCATCCATGCAGGAAAGTCCAAGTTGTCCGATAAATTTGCAATTGAGATTTTACCTGAAATGACACCGCTTGGCATTTGCACTTCGTCAGCTACTGTCGGACCTTCGCTGAGCTTTGGAAAAACAGATGCGACCTGCGTTGTCGCAAAATCAGCAACTTTTGCAGATGCCTGTGCCACAGCAATCGGTAACATAGTCAAAGAAAAATCAGACATACAAAAAGCAATCGACTTTGCAAAATCTCTGAAAGATAAAGAATTGTTAGGTGTAGTTATAATTATAGACGACAATATCGGCATCTGGGGAAATCTAAAAATAATAGAGCAGTAAAAATCCCCCACCTCTTTCCTCTCCCCATAGGATAGAGGATGAACGCGTAGGGGTGAGCCTGACTACCGTTAGGCAGGCTTGCTCACCCAATAATTGTGACGTTAATGTAGTAGATTGCCCTTGGCAATCAGCAGTGAAAGACAAAATCCCCCTTTGTTAGAGAAAACCAGAGTTAAATTTTCTTTTACTCATATGGAAGAAAATGAAAATAGATTTTTCTTCTCCCTACAGGGGAGAAGATAAAAGATGAGGGGGGACTTTAATATTAGTACAAGGATTTTATGTTTAAAATTATAGAAAAATCAACACCATCCATTAAAGTAAACAAATTTGTTATAGAGGCGCCTGAAATTGCCAAAAAAGTTCTACCCGGTCAATTCGTTATTTTACGGCTTGATGAAAAAGGTGAAAGAATCCCTATAACAGTTGCAGATAAAGATATTGAAAAAGGCACAATAACGCTTTTTATCCAGGAAGTCGGGAAAACCACAACTAAAATGGGAACACTCAAAAACGGGGACAGTATTCTTGACATTGTCGGTCCTCTCGGTGTTCCTTCTCATATTGAAAATTTTGGTACAGTTTTATGTATCGCCGGCGGTGTCGGTGTTGCGGTTATATATCCAATCGCGAAAGCTCTCAAAGAAAAAGGCAATAAAATAATCAGTATATTAGGCGCCCGCTCAAAAGATTTCATGATTCTTGAAAATGAAATAAAAAAAATCTCAGACGAGTTTTATATTACCACAGATGATGGTTCTTATGTCCAAAAAGGTTTCGTCTCAGATGTTTTAAAAAAATTAATCGCCCAATCACCCGGGAAACCGGTTGCTGATATAGTTTACGCAATCGGACCCGTCCCGATGATGCGGGTTATCTCGGATATAACTAAACAGCACAACTTAAAAACAATAGTCAGTTTAAATCCTATAATGGTTGACGGTACCGGAATGTGCGGTGCCTGCCGGGTTTCAGTAGGCGGCGTCACAAAATTTGCCTGTGTCGAAGGTCCCGATTTTGACGGTCACCTTGTTAACTGGGCGGAACTCGTAAACCGGCTTTGTGTTTTCAAAACAAAAGAAAAAGAATCCCTAGACCACCATTGTAAATTAGATAAATAGATGAAATATAATAGAAATACAATTGAAATACATAGAAATTAAGAAACCTGCCCGCCATCAGGCATATCTGCGTAATCATTTTTTTAATTCTGTGTAATCTGCGTTAAAAACTATGGAAAAGATACCTCGTCAAAAAATGCCGGTTCAAAATCCACAGGAAAGAGTAAAAAATTTCTCTTCTGTAGCCCTTGGTTATTCCGAGGAGCAGGCTATTCTTGAAGCCAAAAGATGTATTCAATGTAAAAATCCGACCTGTGTAAAAGGCTGCCCTGTTGAAATAAATATTCCCGGTTTTATAAAAGAAATTGCAAATAAAAATTTTACCGCAGCAGCAAAAATACTAAAAGACAAAAACAACCTTCCGGCCGTCTGCGGCCGCGTTTGCCCCCAGGAAACCCAATGCGAAATCAAATGCGTCCTATCCAAAAAAAGCGACCCCGTAGCAATAGGCCGCCTGGAAAGATTCATCGCAGATTGGGAAAGAAAGAATAGTCCAATGTCCTTGCCCGCCAAAGATTCAGTGGAGGGCGATGTCCCAAATCTTAAATCCGAAATCTTGAATCTTAGATCCAAAGTCGCTATTCTCGGTTCCGGTCCTGCTGGGCTTACTTGTGCGGCGGATTTAGCGAAACTTGGTTATGAAGTTACTATATTTGAATCGCTCCATACACCGGGCGGCGTATTAATGTACGGCATCCCCGAATTCCGTTTACCTAAAGATATAGTCCATCACGAAATTGATTATATAAAATCGCTTGGTGTTAAAATAAAAACCAATATGCTTGTCGGTAAAATAAAAACAGTAAAAGAACTTTTTGATGAAGGTTATAAAGCGATTTTTATCGGGACAGGTGCGGGATTACCGCAGTTTTTAGGTATCCCCGGTGAAAATCTTAATAAAATCTATTCTGCGAACGAATTTCTTACAAGAGTAAACCTTATGAAAGCGTACAAATTCCCGGAATATGATACACCTGTAAATATCGGTAAAAGAGTTGCCGTTTTCGGCGCCGGTAATGTAGCTATGGATTCCGCGAGAGTTTCCCTGCGTTTGGGTGCAGAAGAAGTGTTTATTGTATACCGCCGTTCAGAAAAGGAAATGCCAGCCCGACTTGAAGAAATAGAAAATGCAAAAGAAGAAGGCGTAAAATTCCACCTGCTTACTGCTCCAATAAAGTTCATTGGTGACGAAAACAATAATGTTATTAAAGTAGAATGTCTGAAAATGGAACTCGGTGAACCGGACGCGTCCGGCAGAAGAAGACCTGTTCCGATAAAAGGCTCAGAATTCACAATAGATGTTGATACCGTAGTTATAGCAATAGGTCAAACCCCAAACCCGCTCCTTCCAAAAACAATATCCGACCTTAAAATCGGTAAACACGGCAATATTATTGTAGATGAAGTAACCGGTGCCACAAACATCCCCGGAATTTACGCCGGCGGAGACATAGCCACAGGTGCAGCCACAGTAATAGACGCCATGGGCGCCGGCAAAAGAGCCGCTAGAGCAATAGATGAGTATGTAAAAAGTAAAAAATAAGGAAAATCGTCCGATGTCCGAAGTCCAATGTCCAATGTCAATGTAGTTGCCGACCTTGGTCGGCTTATGTTATTAATCGTAGCCGCAGCGTCTTACGCTGCTTTTTTTAATGTAGTAGCACGCCCTCGGCGTGCCTATTTTAAATGAAAACCAAACAAATCGATTTTTATTATTTTTCCGGTACCGGCAACACGCTTTTAATCATAAAAAAAATGCGGGATATGTGTAAAATTATGTCCTTTAAACAATATAAAGCTGAATGAATATCCCGAATGGTCACTTAAATGCGAGTATTGTCTAAGATGCGTCTCTTTTTGTTCTGCAAAAGCCATCCCCTGCAGTTTTAATTATAAAGGTAAAACATATCGCGCTGTACAAAAGAGTGAGTTCTTATAATGAACCTCGAAGAAATCCTAAAAAAATTAAAATCATTATATAATCCTGCAAATATTGAAGGCATGGCGAGGTTTGGCAGTACCCCGAAAAACGCTTACGGCATAGCCATTCCTGTTTTACGCGAACTCGCAAAAGAAATAGGAAAAAACCACGAGTTGGCACTACAACTTTGGGATACAGAAATCCACGAAGCGAGAATACTATCTTCTATGATAGACGACCCGGAACAAGTTACAGAACTACAGATGGACACATGGGTCCAAGATTTTGATTCCTGGGATACTTGTGACCAGGTATGCGATAATTTATTCCAGAAAACAAAATTTGCGCATAAAAAAATAGACCGCTGGAGTAAAAGAGAAGAAGAATTCGTAAAACGCTCGGCATTTACTTTGATTGCCTGCCTGGCTGTACACGATAAACAAGCCAACGACCATACTTTCTTGGATTTCTTGCGCATTATAAAACGTGAATCAACCGACGAAAGAAACTTTGTAAAAAAAGCCGTCAACTGGGCATTAAGAAACATAGGCAAAAGAAACATCAAACTTAACCGATTAGCATTAAAAACCGTCCTGGAAATCCAAAAAATAGATTCCAAATCCGCAAAATGGATCGCCGCCGACGCCTTCCGCGAACTAAAAAGCACCGCAGTCCTAAAACGCTTAAAAAGATAAAAAAGTATTTAAATCACCTCTCCATATTATATCTTGACTATCAATAAAATATTTGTAGAATCAATATTAAACATTATTGCATTGTTGCATTTTGAATTTGTTCTGATTATATAAGATTCAAACAATTATCAAGCATTTTAATTTAGTAAAATTACTGTAACTTTTATACCGTTTATGTGGAAATAATAAGGATTTTTAAAAACAATGAATTATGTGCCTTTAGTTTTAGCAATTTTATTAACAATAGCTGCATTGTTTGTTTTTCTTAAAGAACAATCTGCAGAGAAAGAGAAAAAGTCCAAATTATATTCAATTCCTTCTTTTATAGTTGCAATTATTTTAATTTGGGGTAATTTTGGACTCCAAGTTTATAAAGACACTAAACAGCAATCAGAATTAAGAGATTTAAATAATCTACTAAAAAATAATTCAAAAACGATAAATAGTCTTACTAGAAAATTAGATGAAAGTATAGAAAATAATAACAAACTTAATAAGCAGAAAAAAATTGAGTTATTAAAAAATATGAAAAATGAGATAGATGGAAATGTTTTTTATCTAAAGGATGAGTTAATTAATAAAAAAGAAATACTTTCGAGTGATAACTCAGCAGTTATGACCCAATATCGTTTTTCTGTAATAAGTATTGAAAAAAATATTAGTGAAGGAACAGTTGCTGATGAAAGGCTTATGAAATCTCTTCATTCATTATTAAGCATATTTAATATAAATAATAAAATGCTTGAATACTCATGTAACGCAAGTTCAGTTGCTGATAAAAATAATGCTATGAGAATATTCTTTGATCATTTTAGTGATGAAAGAATATCGTGGATTGAAAATATAAGTAAAGAATTAGAAAAGTATATTAAAACAATTGATAAATAGTGGGAGTTCAGGGACGGAGTTGACTTGGTTGACTTGGGCACGAGAAAAATAGAATTCCAGGGACATAATACTTAATTTTTTCTGCAACTTTGACTAAAAACGACAGAAAGAATCGGAAGTGAAATAGTCACTAATATCTTTAAAAAATAAAAAGGAGGTTCATATGAGTACAGGCAAGTTTAAAAACAGTTGGCTTTTGTTTAAGGCTTCGGTATCCATCTTGTTCAAGAACAAGAAACTATTAATTTTCCCAATAGTTATTATTTTTCTCTTAATATCGATAATCGCACTGTATATTACACCAGTTTTACTTCAATCAACCGGCTATGACTACACAAAAATAGAACATTGGAAAACAGTGGGGCAGCGGCTTATAGTCTTAGAACCAGGAACCTCAAAAATTACTCCTTATAATACTAAAACAATATCTAATAGTAAGCAAAGATTAAATCTGACAACTACTGGAACAATATACTTTATTATTCTTTACCTAATAATAATGTTCCTTTCTGTGTATTCAAATGTTGCATTTTACAGTGAAATTATGCATGCACTAAAAGGTGAGAGCGTGAGCATAAGACGAGGTTTAATATTTGCCAGCTCCAAAGTAAAACAGATATTTTTATGGTCGCTATTCGCCGGTCTTGTTGGCTATCTAATCTCATTGCTTGAGCAAAAAGTAGGCTTTGTAGGTAAGATAATAATAAAGTTTATTGGAATTGCATGGAGTGTATCATCGATATTTGTCGCTCCTGCAATAATAGTCAGTGAAGAACCTAATCCAATAAAATTGCTAAAAAACTCTGCAACAATAATAAAGAAGACCTGGGGTGAATCGTTAATTGGCTATCTTGGAGTCAACTTCGCATCACTTCTTATAATATTTGCTCCGTTAATTGTAATTATAGTGTCGATGTTTCTTTTCGTGAAATTGGCTTTATTTTTTATGGGTATCTATTTACTAATAATAATAATTTACGCGTTTCTCACAAACATTATAAGTCAAATATACAAATGTGCTTTATACCTATTTGCATATGAAAATTATATTCCTGTGCCATACACTCAGGAAATGATGTATATGGGATGGCGTAAGAAAAAAGGTTCAGGAAGTTCGACATCGTCTGAAATTTCTAACACTTCAACAATTATATAAATAGTGGAATAAAATTTAGGATTACTTATAGTATTTCGTAGTGAGACAGACGAAGTTGACTTGGAAAAGGGGGACAACGTTGTTAGATAAATAGATAAAGTGAAGGTCGTGTTCTTGTAATTTGCCAACGAGAAACTGAGCGTAAAAGTATACCTCGGTTTTTTTATTCCACCATAAAAAAATAAAGTACTTGACAAAATATGGTTTTAGTGTTATAATAATACCAGATATAACTGAGTATTATGTAGATAATATAATAAAGATTTTAAGGAGGTGATAAAAATAATTTAGAAAATCACGTAAAAGCACAAAGTGCGAAAAAAACGTTATCGCGCTCTAAATCTTAAATCTTATGAAAAAATGAGATGAAGATTCGAAAAATAAAAAGGGGGATAGGGCGATGTATACAAGAGTAGCGGTTACTATACCGCAGAATCTTTTAAACAGATTAGAAAAGGAAAGAAAGGAAGTTCATTTGAACAGGAGCGAATTCTTTAAAAAGGCAATAGAGTCATTTTTAGGAATTGATACATTAGTTAATGAAAAGCAGATTCGTAAATATGAGCCAATATATAAAGCTTTAGCAGAAGAAGATAAGAAATTATCAAAAGAAATGATGAGAATTGCTAAAAAAACAATTCCCAATGATTGACCACTGTGTCGGGAGGAAATGGTATGCAGGAGATGGGACATATTTTACGAGGAGATATTTATTTAGTTGACTTTGGAGAATCAGAAGGACATACAATCAGAAAAAAAAGACCGGTAGTAGTAATACAATACAATTTGGCGAATAGATTAAGCCAGACTGTGATTATTACAGTAATAAGAAGTAATGAAAAAGTAGGACAGTTACCAGTCGGAGTAAAACTTGAAACTGGATTAACTGGACTTGACCATATATCATATGCTGATTTAGGACACATTTATACGGTTGATAAAGAAGAATTATTATCAAAAATTGGAACTGTTCCAAAAGCTGATCTGCAAAAAATGGATGAAGCGATAAAAATAAGCTTAGGTTTAAAATAGAAACTGATATTTAGAAAGATAAGCGTTATGAATACTCAAATAATCGATGAATAGATAAAGTTAAAGTTATGTTCCTGCAATTTGTCTATGAAAAACCGAGTGTAATATTTTACCTCGGTTTTTTTATTCTCATTAGCCAAACGAGGATTAGTAAAGGAAAGGAGAGTCCCGCACAGTTTTGTCACAGGCAAAATTGTGCGGGGTGCACCTTAAAAAAAATAAAGCACTTGACAAGATTCTTGAAATGATATATAATGATATATATAGATATGTTATGATATGTTGAAAGGGGCGAATGAATATGCTGAAGTTTGACAGACATGCAGTTATCTTAAATGAATTATCTGAAAACGGGTCGGTCTCGCTGTCCGGGCTGATGTCAAAGATTTCAAGACCCAGGCTGACTATTCAGAGAGATTTGGTGGAACTGGAAAAGACAGGTAAGCTGAAGAGGGTTCACGGCGGTGCCGTTCTTCTAAATCAAGATTTTGTTTTGAAGGGTATTCCAAAAATTATAAGGGAAAAAGAGAATATAGATGTTAAACGGAAGCTTGCAAAAAAAGCCGCAGAACTTATTTCGGAAAAAGATGTCGTGTGTATTGACGGGAGCACAACCTGCGGTCAGATGGCGCAGTTTATTCCGGATGTACCTATTAATATTGTTACGCCCTCAATCGAGCTTTTTCTGGCTTTGGGCGGCAAAAAAAATCTCATTCCGGTACTGCCCGGGGGAATGCTGAGTAAAAACACTCAGGATTTGGTCGGGAATTTTACAAGCGATATCATCGCCAGGTTTTCGTACTCGCTATGTTTCATCTCTGCGGACGGTTTTGATTTCCGGCGCGGTTCGCTGGAATTGAATTACGAGCAGAGTGCGGTAAAAAAAACCATGATAGAAAATTCAAAAAAAATAATTCTGTTGATTGATTCCACTAAGCTGGAAAACAATAAAGGCGTTTTAACCTGCAAGAACAAAGATATATATAAAATAATTACGGACAGCAGTCCCAAAAAGTGGGCTGATAATCTAAGAAATAAACTGATGCTTGTTTAGGAGGGGCTATGGCGTATCCGGTAATAATGCCCAAACAGGGGCAGAGCGTTGAAATCTGCATTTTGACAAAATGGTTTAAACAAAAAGGCGAAAAGGTTTTTAAGGGAGAGCTATTGTTTTCGTATGAGACGGATAAGGCGACTTTCGAAGAAGAAGCTAATTATGATGGAATTTTACTGGATGTTTTTTTTAATGAAGGAGATGAAGTCCCTGTACTGGAGAAAATTGCCCTGATAGGAAATGAAGGAGAATCTACCGGAGAGTTCAAAAAATCTCTTATACAAAATATTGAAGAAGTCAAAAAGGAAGAGATTAAGGAAGAGATAAAAAAAACAGAGGTTGTTAAGTCTGTAATTAATAAAAATGTCGGAAATGATGCGGAAATTAAAATTTCTCCAAGGGCGAAGAAGCTGGCTGAGCAGCTGGGAGTGAATTATAAAAACATTGTGGGGACAGGGTCAAATTCGAGAATTACCGAACAAGATATTTTTAACATTGCAGGAAACAGTCAAGGGGTAACTAAGCCTGCAAAAGAAACAATGATAGATAAAAATCCGGATGATTCCGGCGATTTTGTAATCAAGGAAATTTCAAATGTCAGAAAAATCATTTCTGTCAAGATGCATCAGTCCTTGCAGAATACCGCCCAGCTAACGCTCCATTCGACTGCGGATGCAAGCAGTATGCTTGCCATTAGGAGCCAAATAAAGAATAACGCCGGCAAAAGCGGCGGTTCAAACATTACTATAAACGACATGGTTTGTTATGCTAGTATGAAAGCGTTAATGAAATATCCCGATATTAACTCGCATTTTCTGGGTGACAAGATAAAATATTTTAACAAGGTTCATTTAGGTTTTGCGGCGGATACTCCCAAGGGGTTGATGGTTCCGACTGTAAGAAATGCGAGCGATATGTCCGCTGCCGGGCTGTCGGCGGAGATTAAAAGACTTTCGGAGTTATGCAGAAGCGGGAAAATAAATCCGGAATTGCTGTCGGGAGCGTCTTTTACCGTAACAAATCTCGGAAAATTCGGGATAGAGATTTTTACACCTATTATCAATCCGCCCCAGGTAGCAATTCTTGGTGTCAATACGATAATTTACCGTTATACTAAGACAGACGATAATAAATTCGGTTTTGTCCCGTATATCGGGCTTTCTCTTACTTTCGACCACAGGGCGGTTGACGGTGCAGGTGCAGCAGCATTCCTGCAGGAAGTAGCACTGCAGATTAAAAACATTGATAATGAACTACCTCAATCCAAGCATCGAAGTTTCAAAGACAACGACAATGTTGCAGCTTAAGAGTTCAGTGAACAGTGTAGTCATGCTGAACGATAGTGTCGTCAGACTTCGCCGAACTCTGGCGAGAAGCATCTCGTCTTTTAGATTCTTCGCTTTCGTCTCAGAATGACACCGTTGTTGCAACCTCGCATCAAGAGGCGAGGAATTTTTTGATTAAATTATAAAAAGGAGTTATTATGCCGAAATCACAGTTCATTGACCCTAAAGCAGTAAGAAAAAAAAGCGAAATAAGATTCAATCCTATTCCGGTTAATCAGTACAACAAGTCTTTAAAAGAAGAAAGCAAAAACTATTTAAAAGAAGATTTAATCAGGATTTACAGGGATATGGCAGTCGTGCGGGAATTTGAAAGTATGCTTAACCAGATAAAGGTTTCCGGTGCGTACAATGGGGTTAGTTATAATCATCCCGGTCCCGCTCATCTTTCAATCGGTCAGGAGGCGAGCTGTGTTGGTATGGCGTACATGCTGGGCACGAATGATTTTATTTTCGGTTCGCACAGAAGTCACGGCGAAATCATAGCAAAAGGTCTTTCAGCAATAGAAAAAATAAAAGAAAAAGAATTAACCGAAATAATGAAAAGTTATTTCGGAGGCGGCTGTCTTAAGGTAGTTGATGACGGAAAACATGAAAGTGTAAAAGATCTAGCTATGGATTTTCTTTTATACGGGATTCTTGCTGAGATATTCGGTAAAGAAAACGGTTTCAACAAAGGACTCGGCGGTTCCATGCACGCTTTTTTTACACCCTTTGGGATTTATCCCAATAACGCGATTGTCGGCGGTTCTGCCGATATTTCAGTCGGTGCCGCATTGTACAAAAAAGTCAATAAGAAACCGGGAATTGTCGTGGTCAATATAGGTGATGCCTCTATGGGATGCGGGTCCGTGTGGGAAGGGCTTTGTTTCGCGAATATGGACCAGTATAAAAAATTATGGGAAGGCGAATACCGTGGCGGGTTGCCGATAATTTTCAATTTTATCAATAACCAGTACGGTATGGGCGGGCAGACGTCTGGCGAAACGATGGGATACGATATTCTTGCAAGAGTAGGCGCCGCTTTTTCTCCGGATAATATGCATGCGGAAAGAGTTGACGGTTATAATCCGCTTGCCGTTATTGACGCGATGAAAAGGAAAATGGAAATTTTGAAAAAAAATGACGGTCCCGTTCTTCTTGATACTTTAACCTACAGGATAAGCGGTCATTCGCCGTCGGACGCATCAACTTACAGGAGCAAAGAGGAGATTGAAGCGTGGGTCGGAGCCGATTCCATAGTTGATTTCGGGAATAAGCTGAAAGAGCAGAAATTGGCGGATGAAAAACAGCTTGAAAAAATAAAAAGCGACATTGCAGGCAGAATCACGAAAATACTTAAATTCACGGCAGATGACAATATTTCACCGAGAATCAGCATAGTAAAAAATCCCGATGCAATCGGCGAATTAATGTTTTCAAACGAGACAATTGAAAAAATGGACGGAAGAAATCCGGAAGTCCTTATGCCGGCGGAAAATAATCCGAGAGTCCAGCAGATTAAGAAGAAATCAAGGTTTGGAATTGAAAATGGGAAGCCGGTATCAAAAGTCAAAGCGTACCAGTATAGGGACGGAATTTTTGAAGCTGTAATGGACAAGTTTTATAAAGACCCTACATTAATCGCATTCGGCGAGGAGAACAGGGATTGGGGAGGTGCGTTTGCGGTATACAGGGGACTGACTGAATCTCTGCCGTATCACAGGCTTTTTAATTCACCGATTTCAGAGGGTGCAATAATCGGCGCAGCCGTAGGATATGCCATGTGCGGAGGAAGAGTTATTACAGAGCTTATGTATTGTGATTTTCTCGGCAGGTGCGGCGATGAAATGTTCAACCAGCTGGCAAAGTGGCAGGCAATGAGCAGTAGAATATTAAAAATGCCGGTAGTTGTCAGAATTTCGATTGGTTCTAAGTATGGAGCCCAACATTCACAGGACTGGACTTCTTTATGCGCCCATATACCCGGGCTGAAAATGGTGTTTCCGGCAACGCCTTACGATGCAAAAGGATTGATGAATTCCGCTCTTAACGGGACAGACCCCGTAATATTTTTTGAAAGCCAGAGATTATATGATATCGGCGAGTATTTCCATAAGGAAGGTGTTCCGGAAGGATATTATGAAGTACCTGTCGGCGAGCCGGACATAAAAAAAGAAGGTAAAGATATAACTATCCTGACTATCGGTGCGACATTATACAAAGCTATTGAGGCGGCAAAAATTTTAGAGGAAAAATATTCTGTTTCTGCGGAAATTATAGATGCGAGAAGCATAGTCCCGTTTAATTATGAGCCGGTGGTCAATTCGGTTAAAAAAACCGGGAAAATTTTACTTTCCAGTGACGCCTGTTCCAGAAATTCTGTTTTAAAGGATATGGCGCAAAATATTTCAGAACTGGCTTTTGATTATCTTGACGCCCCGCCGGTGGTGGTCGGTTCAAAAAATTGGATAACACCTCCGTATGAACTGGAGGAATCGTTTTTTCCTCAGGCGGACTGGATTCTTGACGCTATACACGAAAAAATAATGCCGTTAAAAGGACATACGGTAAAAAATAATTTTACCGGAATTGAACAGATAAGGTTAAATAAACTGGGAGTGTAGGTATTAATGAAAAAACTTGTTTTGTTCGGTGCAGGAAAAATAGGCAGGTCGTTTATCGGACAGCTTTTCAGTTTGTCCGGATACGAAGTCGTTTTTGTCGATGTCGCAGAAAATGTTATAAATGAACTGAATAAGAAGAAAAACTATAATGTCATAATCAAAAGCGAAAAAGAAGAAACGATTAACGTTAAAAATGTCAGAGGAGTACTTGCAGGAAATGCCGAAAAGGTGGCAGATGAAATTCTGGACGCTTCTATAATTGCCACTTCGGTCGGGAACAACGTTCTGCCAAAAATATTTCCCAATATTGCAAAAGGTCTGCTAAAAAGATATGAAAAAAACAAGGACATTAAACTTGACATTATAATTGCCGAAAATATGAGAGATGCTTCAAAATATTTCAGGACCGAACTGAAAAAGTTGCTTCCGGAAAACTATCCATTCGATGATTTAGTCGGGTTGGTAGAGACAAGTATCGGGAAAATGGTGCCGATAATGACTAAGAATGATATGGAAAAAGATATTCTGCAGGTATTCGCGGAACCTTATAATACTCTCATTCTGGACAAAGAAGGTTTTAAAAATCCGATACCTGAAGTCAAAGGGCTGGCGCCTAAAGAAAATATCAAGGCGTGGGTGGACAGAAAATCTTTTATACATAATTTCGGGCACGCGGCGGTTGTATATTCCGGATACCTGCAAAACAGTAAAAACGTATATCTCTGGGAAGTGCTCGAGAATAAAAAAATGTACGATTTGGTAAGAAAAGCGATGGTTTTATCGGCAGAAATACTTTTAAAAGAATACCCGGATGATTTTACAATGGATGATTTAACGGAACATATAGACGATTTACTGCACAGGTTCAGGAATAAAGCGCTTGGCGATACTGTGTACAGGGTCGGGATGGATTTAATAAGAAAATTAGGCGGTGAGGATAGAATAGCCGGAGTGCTGAAGCTGGGATTGAAGCATAATTGCAATGTGGACAAAATTATCGACATACTTGTTTACGCCATGTTTTTCCGTGCTAAAGACGAAAAGGGAGAAATGTTTGCCCGAGATAAAGAATTTGTAACGGCTTATTTTGATAAAGGCGTGGAATATATTCTGGAAAACTTATGCGGTCTTGACCCTGAGAAGAATGCCGGAGTATTTTCCAAATGCAGAATAAAATTTAACGAGACAGCAGATAAAATAAAAAGTTCTATCCAAAAAAGTATGAAAAAATATGAAAAGTAAAACAGTAAATAATTATGAGAATTTCAAAGTAGCTGCAAAGCGATAGCTTTGCTTAAGTTGTTGTATAGGAATTTCAATGTTTGTAGTTGTCGCTAGACCCTTGGCAAGCCTAACTTGAAAGTAGAAAGCAAGAAAGCACCAAAAAAAAATAAACGGAGGTACCATTTTATGATTAGTTCTAACACAAATATTCCGGAAAAAATGAAAGCTTTGGTTATAAGAGGATGCGGTTTCGAAAAACTTTCTATAGAAGAAGTCCCCGTGCCGGAACCAAAGCCATCACAGTTGTTGGCAAGAGTGGATGCGGCAGGTGTTTGTACGTCAATTTTAAAGATAATTGAACAGGCGGACAAACATAAATACTTCAACGGCTGGGACCCGTCAAAATGGCAGACTATTTTAGGTGACGAGGGTTCTGTTACTCTTGTAAAAGTCGGGGACAAACTGAAAGATAAATATAAAGTCGGCAAACGGTACGGGATTCAGCCGGCGGTAGACTGCGCCCCGATAAATTACAGGGAGAGATACAATAACAACGCGCAGAATATGATTAAGACAGCTGTCGGATATACTTTAGGCGGACTGCTTGCCGAATATATTTTAATACAGGAAGAAGTTTTAACTGCGGGATGTTTTATTCCTTTACCGGATGACAATATGCCGTACTTTGCGGTGTCAATGGCGGAGCCGATATCCTGCGTGGTCTCTGCGCAGACACGGCACGTCCACATTTATAAAGACGGTCCGTCCTCTCCGAGAAAAGCGAAGTTGGGCATAAAAGAAGGCGGAGTCTTAATAGTTGTAGGTGCAGGTGGGATGGGGTTGATACACATAGAGTTGGCGATGAGATTTAACCCGCGTGTCATAATAGTCAATGACGTCCTGCAGGAACGTCTGAACTGGATTAATAAAGTCCTAAAACCGAAAGCAGAGAAAAAAAATATTAAACTTATTACAGTTACGCCTGATAAAATAAATGAAGTGCTGGACAAAGAGTCTGGCGGTAAAAAAGCCGACGATATAATTTTAGCAGTTGGAGTTCGACCGGTACAGCAGGAAGCTTTTAGCTGGCTTGGTTTTGGCGGGGTAGTAAATTTATTCGGCGGGCTGAAGAAAGGCGACTCGTTACTAAACATAGATAATATTAAAGTGCATTACGATGAGATTAAAGTTGCCGGTTCATCCGGCGGAGACCCGTATGACTATATAGAAACACTGGAAGCGATTAAAAACGGCGATATAAATGCCGGCAATTATGTCGCAGGCGTGGGCAGTCTGGATAATGCAGTAGACGTGTTGAAAATGATAAGAGACAACAAAATCCAAGGCAAAGCAATATTATATCCTCACATCAAAAATATGAAATTTGAACAAGTAAATAACTGGTCAAAAGAAAAAGAAGAAACTTTGTTAAAAAAGCCGTAAACCGGGCATTAAGAAACATATGCAAAAGAAATATTAATCTTAACAGATTAGCATTAAAAACCGTACTTGAAATCCAAAAAATGGATTCCAAATTAGCAAGATGGATTACCGCCGACGTCTACTGCAAACTAAAAAGCACCGCAGTCCAAAAACGATTAAAAAAATAGACAATTACCTAACATCCCTATACCTTGACTATCCATAAAATATTTGTAAAATCAATATCAAAGACTTTTGCAATAACTGTTACATTTGTATTTCGCTCTGATTTTTCAAGGTTTCAATAAGATTATAATATTGTGAATTTGGTAGTCGCAGGCTTTATGCCTGCGTTCTATTGACGATAAATCAGCGCAACCGTAAAGGTTGCGACTACAAATAATTACTACAACATTGATATACTTTGAAAGTTATTTTTTTACAGTGATTTTGCCAGCTTATCTTCTCAAGTATTGAATAGGATAATAATCTATGGGATTTTTACATAATGATTATAAAACAAGAGTAATATCTGGATTAAGTTCAGTTATAATTTTGGCAATAGGCATAGTTATTGTTGGTGAAATTTACGGATATAAAATATTTTTTAGAAATAAATTATTAGTTATAATCTTTTTTTTAATTAATGCATGCATAAGTATAATATTTTATTTGTTTTTAAAAAAGATATTTTATAATAGAAAAAACGATGAAAGTAGTGAATGACCCCGCTCAAGAGCGGGGCATCAAAGTCAAAACAGTATAAGTTGTTTGCTCTTTGTTGGTCATTGCGAGCGACCAACGGAAGCGAAGCAATCTCTTTTATCGACAAGATTGCTTCGTCGCTATGCTCCTCGCAATGACACCAGTGGACTTTTTAAATGGTTTTATCTTACGTATTTTCTACTTGCCTTCGGCAAGTCAACTTTTCATCTCCGTTCAAAGAACGGAGTATTCAAGTTGAGATTTTTATAAAATGTAAAAGAATCAGGTCTAAGGAAGTTAGGGGACAACGGAGTTTAAATGGTTGACTTATGAATGAAGTTGTAACCAATAACTCCTTGTTTGAAAAGAAATCAACACTTTAAATATATGAAAAACAACAAAATAAAAACAATATTAATTATTCTGATTGTGTTGTCTTATTTAGGGGGATTTTCCGCTTCGTTTTTATTCTATTCGCGGGATAAAAATTTAATTAAATTATTTATGCCATTTTGTATTATTGCAATAAACTGCATTTGTGGTTACATATTATATAAAAAGGTAAAGAATTCTAAAACTGAATGGATGTTATTTGGATTTCTAGTTAACTGGGTTGCTTTATTTTGTTATTGGGTAATTCTACCAGTTTTTAATAACCCAAGAGACCGACAGGAAGTAAAGGAACGGAGGTTAATTTAAAATGCAGATTAAAAATCCGAAATGCGAAGTATATTTTTACGGGAAGAATAAGCCGTCGACTGTTTTTGATTTAAAGGATGTAATATCAATATTGGTCAAAAGTGCTGAAAAGAAAAAAAATGTTGAATTCGTAAAATTACATTGTTATGACGAGCAAAAGCGAAAGATTTCCTGCAGATTAGATTTTGGCAGTATCACTGTTTCCGGAAAGAGCACAAGAAAACGGGGGCGTCCTTAGTTTTATAATTTAAAAGGGCCTTGAATTCTTCGCTTTATAGAAAGAGTAAGAGGAAAATAATCATTTTGAGGTAAATTTACTGGTTTTTCTTCCCAGAACTTAATTATGAATTACAAGTTGTAGTTTAAGTTATTATGAAGAAAAAAATCTTGTAATTGGAGCGATTATTTGTTATAATCATCTCACAATATGAAGCGATTAGCTAAGGTATTCGCTTCATAAGGTGGGAAAGAATATGAAAAAGTATATTTGGGAATCCAAAAACTGGTATAAGTTTGAATTTGACCATAAAGTTATTATGGAGTTGCTTTCCAAAGCGCGTCTTGCGCAAGGAAATCTTCTTGGGAAAGTATCTTCGCTTGATATTCGTCTTGAAACAGAAGCACAGGCGGAAATTCTTGTAGAAGAAGCGGTGCGTACTTCAGAAATAGAAGGGATGAAATTAAACAGGGACGCTGTGCGTTCCTCAGTGGCAGTAAAGTTGGGGTTGCCTCACGGTGTCGGCATAAAAACCGAAAGAAATGCAGATGGGTTAATAGATGTTTTGCTTGATGCAATACGGTTTCATAATAAGCCTTTAACCCTTAAACGACTAAACGGCTGGCAGGCAGCCTTGTTCCCTACCGGCTATTCAGGATTGCATAAAATTCGTGCCGGCGAATTGAGGGGAAATGTTCCGATGCGCGTAGTGTCAGGACCGATTGGCAAGGAAAAAATACATTTTGAAGCACCTCCGCAGTCGCAAATGAAAAATGAAATAGAACTATTTCTTGATTGGTGGAATAATTCGTTAGAGAAAACCGATGGAATTCTTCGTGCGGCGGCTGCGCATTTGCGTTTTGTTACCATCCATCCATATGAAGACGGCAATGGACGGATAGCTCGGGCGATTACCGATATGGCGCTTGCTCAGGATGAAAAGAGTAACATCAGGTTTTACAGTCTTTCGTCTCAGATTATGAAAAGACGGAATGAATACTATACAATACTTGAAAAAGTTCAAAATTGTCGAACAGATATAACAAACTGGTTTGTCTGGTTTTTAGACACTTTTACCAATGCCGTTGAGGATTCACAAAATATAGTTGCCAATGTTTTCAGGAAAGTCGAATTTTGGAAAAAACATGCACGCACAATCTTAAACGAAAGGCAAAGAAAAGTTATAGAAAAATTATTTGAATCAGGCATTGAAGGATTTAAGGGGGGGCTTACCACCAGGAAGTATGTAAGTATCGCGAAAACCAGCAGAGCGACCGCTTTCAGGGAAATGGATGATTTAAAAGAAAAAGGGATTATACGCTATGTCGGAGGCAAAGGTCGCAGTGTTCGTTATGAGATTAATTGGAAAGTATAGACTGCGTAACGTACAAAATGGGAAGAGGATAATGTAGTTGACTTGAATGAACAAACCGATAGTGCTATTTGTTGGATGTTCTTTACCATTTTTTGTCACAAACCTCAAGTGTTGTAATGAATTTATACACATATTTGACTTCCAATTAACAAAGTGTTATAATAAATAAAAGGCAGTAAATAGGGTATATAATAATGAAAAAAAAGTTAATTTTAGATCCTGACAGATTTTTTGAACCGGAACTTAAAACAAAGAAAATTGCCGGGACGTTATACGAATCAGTCAGTGACCTTCCTATTGTTGCCCCGCACGGGCATGTCAATCCTGCACTTTTTGCTGATTCCAATGGTTCTTTTGGAAATCCGGCAGAATTAATCGTAATCCCGGACCATTATCTTTACAGGATGCTTTACTCCCAGGGTATTTCTTTGGAATCTTTAGGTATTGGCAGTAAAGCGGAGTCAGACCCTAAAAAAATATGGAAGATTTTTGCTGAAAATTACTATTTATATAGAGGAACACCTACAGAGATATGGCTGAATTACGAATTTTCAAATGTGTTCGGAATAAAATACAAATTGACAAAAGAAACAGCAATGGAGATTTATGACATAATTGACAAGAAGTTAAAATCCCCTGAATTCTCGCCGAGAAAGATGTTTGATAAATTTAATATTGAAGTACTTTGCACTACGGATGAGGCTTCGGATACTCTGGAAAATCATAAAAAAATAAAAAGTTCCGGCTGGAAAGGCAGAATATTACCTACATTCAGACCCGATTCTGTTGTAAATATAAATACAAAGAATTGGAAGAAAAATATTGAGAAATTAAGCGCTGTTTCGGGTATAAATATTTGTGATTATAAAACATTTATTGAAGCAATCCGGCAGAGAAGACAGTTTTTCAAATCAATGGGAGCTGTTTCAACCGATAGCGGTGTTTTGACGCCATATACCGGGGAATTAAGTAAAGAAGAAGCGAATAAAATATTTACAAATGCTTTAAAAAACAAAGTTAGTAATGAAGATGCAGCAAGGTTTACGGGACATCTTATAATGGAAATGGCAGGTATGAGTATTGAAGACGGGCTGGTAATGCAGATGCATTGCGGTTGTTACAGGAACCACAACCAAAAAGTTTATGAAGAGTTTGGTCCCGATAAAGGATGTGATATTCCGATTCAGATAGAATTTACCAAAAACCTGAAACCGTTGTTGAATAAATACGGAAATAATTCAAAATTAGTACTTGTTGTTTTCACGCTTGATGAAACTAACTATTCGCGGGAACTTGCTCCTTTAGCAGGGCATTATCCCGCTATGAAGCTCGGCGCGCCGTGGTGGTTCCATGATAGTATTAATGGGATGACGAGATACAGGCAGAGCGTGACAGAAACGGCAGGACTTTATAACACTACAGGTTTTGTTGATGATTCAAGGTCTTTCCTTTCAATTCCGGCAAGACACGATTTATCAAGACGTATTGATGCTAACTGGATAGCAGGGCTTGTTGCAAGAAAAATAATTGATATGTCTGATGCGCTTGAAATGATAAAAGACACTGCTTATGGTTTAGCAAAACAAACCTATAAATTATGACACGCTCATGCGGGTCATCCGCCAACGGTTTCTTGCCCGCCAAAGATTCTGTGGTGGGAGTGAGCGGATTTTTCAACAGTTCATTGATTATTTCATTACATTTATATATAGGAATATCAATGTTTGTAGTAGCACGCCCTTGGCGTGCATGATTTGAAAAACAGTGAAAACCTGTTAAATTAAAGGAGGAGTAGAGTTTATGAAAAAATCTGTTTTAGGGGCACAGTTGTATTCGTTAAGGAATTTTATGAAGACACCTCAGGATATAGCAACCTCGTTGAAAAAAGTAAAAGCTATCGGGTATGATACAGTACAAGTATCCGGATTGGGACCGATTGACCCTAAAGAATTGAAAAAAATTGTGGATAACGAGGGTTTAAAAATCACCTGCACGCATTTAAACTACACTCGTATATGCAATGAAACACAGGCAGTTATTGATGAACATCACCTGTGGGACTGCAAATATATCGGGGTTGGTTCAATGCCGGCAGAGTATAGCAATAAAGAAGGTTTTAAAAAATTTGCAAAAGAAGCTTCTGTAGTAGCAAAAAAATTAACTGATAGCGGGTTGGTTTTTATCTATCACAATCACAGTTTTGAATTTGAAAAATATGACGGGCGTACCGGTATGGATATTTTATTTGAAGAAAGCGACCCGAAAGTATTTAATTTCGAAATAGATACTTATTGGGTACAGCACGGCGGCGGTGACCCTGCTGCGTGGATTAAGAAGTTTAAAGGACGAATGCCGATAGTGCATCTTAAAGATTTGGTAATGCGCGGCAGAGAACAGTTAATGAGTGAAATTGGAGAGGGTAATCTTAACTGGCCGTCAATATTAAAAGCTTGCGAGGATGTGGGCGTTAAATGGTATTTAGTAGAACAGGACATTTGTCAACGTGACCCGTTTGAAAGCTTAAAAATCAGTTATAATAATCTTTTAAAAATGGGATTTAAATAAATCAGGGAATTTGGTGTCTAAAAACAGAAAAATATGATTGATATAAAACTTATCAGGGAAAATCCTGAAATTGTAAAAAAATCTCTGGAAAACAGGAATGCAAAATTCAACCTGGACGAAATAATTTCTATTGACAGTAATTATAGAAAAGTTCTTCAAGAAAATGAGGAATTAAAGTCAAAAAGAAATAAAGTTTCTGATGAGATAGGTAAAAATCCGCCCAACAAGGGCGAATTAATAAAAGAGATGCAGGTATTAAAGCAGGAAATAAAAGAAGGCGAAGAAAATGTTAAAAAAATCGAGGTAGAACTTTTTGATAAATTGCTTTATATACCAAATCTTTTAGACGACTCTGTTCCCATCGGGAAATCTGCCGAAGACAATAAGGTTGTTAGAGAATATAGTCCGAAGTCCGAAGTCCGAAGTCCGGGGTCTGAAAACCGGAGAGCAGAGGGAGAGGTACTCGACCACCAGACGATTGGGGAAGGGCTGAAAATACTGGATTTTGAGGCTGCGTCAAAACTTTCAGGGAGCAGGTTTGTTTTGCTTAAAGGCGATGGGGCAAAATTAGAACGGGCGATAATTAATTTCATGCTAGATATTCATGTGTCACGCGGGTATAAAGAGATTTTTCCGCCTTTTATTGTTGATAAAAAATGTCTTGTTGGAACAGGTCAGCTTCCAAAATTTGAAGAGGAACTTTACAAGTGCGGCGATGGCGTATATTTAATTCCTACAGCGGAAGTCCCGCTTACAAATATTCATCGGGACGAGATTCTTTCCGAAGAACAACTTCCGATAAATTATGTCGCTTATACTGCCTGTTTCCGGCAGGAGGCAGGTTCATACGGGAAAGACACGCGCGGATTAATCAGGAACCACCAATTCAATAAAGTTGAACTTGTAAAATATGTTAAACCTGAGGATTCAACGGCAGAACATGAAAAAATGCTTTCTGATGCGGAAGAGATTCTTAAACAGCTCGAACTAACATACAGGGTAGTAGAATTGTGCACTGCTGATTTGGGTTTCTCGTCTTCAAAGACATATGATTTAGAAGTATGGATGCCGGGTGAGAAAAATTGGCGGGAGATTTCTTCAATTTCTAACTGTAAAGATTTCCAGGCAAGACGGCTTAACTGCAAGTTCCGTCGCGATAAAAAACCTGAATTTGTTCATACATTAAACGGTTCCGGTGTTGCTGTGGGAAGAACTTTTGCAGCGATTTTGGAAAATTTCCAGAATAAAGACGGCTCAGTTTCAATTCCTAAAAATCTCATAAAATATTTCGGCAAAGATAAAATAGGCGGATAAGGGAGGCTGATATGGTTGAATATTCCCGTAAAATGGATTGGCAGATAAATAATAATGTTAAAATTGAGCTTGTAAAGAGATGGGTTGATGTCCAGAAACTAAGAATTTGTACAACAAAGGGGAATGTTGAAATAAAAGGGTCTCTTGAATTTACAGGAAGAGCAGCACAGGATTTAGAAGCGGTTGCTGTTATGAATTTGTTAAAAAATTTAGATTTAGCATTGAAAGGAATATCAAATTTGCGGGATGTTAAATGGGACCTTGACTGCTGGAAAAAAGTGGGTTCCCGCTGGCAACCGGCTAAAGTTTCAAAAGAAAAAGAAAAAGAAGAAGAATTGAAACAACAGGCAGGAGGTCAATAAGAATATTAATGATATAGATTCCCGCCCCACATCAGTGTGCGGGATGGTAATCTAACTTATCTTTTTTTTGAAAGGTATTTTTTTAGTTGAGGGTAACTCAGGCAGTTAAGCACATCATCTTTTTCAAGCCAGCCCCGTCGTGCAACAAATACTCCAAATTTCATAAACTCCAGATGCTCGACAGAATGAGAATCTGTTCCGATAAAAAGCTTAGTCCCTTTTTCTTTTGCTTTTCTGCACCAGATATCCGGTAAGTCAAGCCGTTCAGGATGTCCGCTTATTTCAATAGCGACCCCGTAATCTGCAGCGGCACTTATGACCTCTTCAAGGTTTACTGAGTAAGGGTCTCTTTTATTTAACAGCCTGCCGGTCGGGTGCCCGATAATATTTAAATATTTATTTTGGATAGCTTTTGTTATCCGCCCTGTAATTGTTTTTTCATCTTGTTTGAATCCGGTATGGATTGACGCGATTACCAAATCCAGTTCCTTTAATACTTCATCGGGATAATCAAGTGTACCGTCAGAAAGAATATCGACCTCACTTCCGCATAAAAGCCGCAGGTCTTTGGAAGTTTCATTAAATATTCTGATTTCATCAATTTTCTTTCTAAGCGTTTTTATATCTAACCCGCGTGCAACTTTCAATGATTGCGAATGGTCGCAAATCCCTACCCACTCGTATCCGGTTCCTTTTAATTTTTCGGCAATTTGCTCAATAGTCATCCTGCCGTCCGAATAGAATGTATGAATATGAGTATCACCTTTTATGTCCGAAAGTTCAACTAATTCAGGTAATTTATTTTTTTTAGCTGCTTCTATCTCGCCGGTATTTTCCCTTAATTCCGGCGGTATGTATTTAAGCCCTAATTTTTGATATATTTCATTCTCTGTTTTTCCGCCAAGTATTTTGTTAGTTTTAATATCAAAAATTCCATATTCATTTATTTTGAATCCCATATCTTTTGCTAATCCCCGGACAGCGATGTTGTGCTGCTGGGAGCCGGTAAAATACTGGAGTGCAGAACCGAACTCTTCATCCTTAACAATCCTTAAATCTACCTGAACATTTTCATTTGTAAGAATACTTGATTTTGTTTCGCCTTTTGCAAGGACCTGCTTACCCAGGGAACAGAATTTTTCTATTATTTTTTCCGGATTTTTTGCGGTGCATAAAATATCAATATCCCGTATTGTCTCTTTTCGCCGTCTCAAACTACCCGCTTCGGAAATTTGGATTATACCTTCATCTTTCAATTGTCCGATAATTTCTTCCGCTGTAGTGAGGGCGGTTAAAATCAGCATTCGTTCAGACCCTTTTTTAATTATTTCAATACCTTTTAATATATTCTGTTCAGTTTTTTCGCCAAGAGTTTCAATATCTCTTATTTTGCCTTCCTCAGCTGCTTTTTTAAGCTCATCAATGTTTTTTACGCCGAGTTTCTCATATAAAAGCTTTGCTTTTTTTGGTCCGACGCTTTGTACAGTCATTATTTCCAAAAGCCCTTCAGGAAAACTCTTTTTTAATTCATCAATATATTTTATTTTTCCGGTTTCAAGGTATTCTTTGATTTTTTCGGATATACTTTCGCCGACCCCGTCTATTTTTTCACCGGTTTTTATTTTTTCAGCTATATCTTGGGTAAGAGATTCAATATTTCGTGCAGCCTTTTCATATGCACGAATTTTAAACACACTTTCGCCTTTTAAAGACAACAATTCCGATATTTCATCTAATATTTTCGCAATCTCAACGTTTTTCATGTGTTATTAGGTTATTGGGTTATAGCGTTATAGGGTTTTAGGGTTTAAACTCTAAAACTCTATTAACTCTACGACTTTTTCTTTTTGATTTCGGACCTCGGACTTTGGACCTCGGACGTCCTTATCTAATTATTTTCAAAATATTCTTCCAATATATTTTCTCTTTTTCTTTAGCACTGATTTCCAGGTGTTTTGTCATCATCAAACTGAACTCAGGATACCTGAAAGGCATCTGTGTGGAAAAAACTATCCTTTCTATACCTATTTCTTTGACTGTGTCCTTGGTAAGCGGAAAGTTTATCAAACCGAACAAAACTTTTCCTTTTCTTTTGTCTGCAACCGGCAATAATATTTTATAATCATACCCGCTATGTCCGCCTAAATACCCGTTATGCATAAGTATGACATTTGTCTCGGGACTTTTTCTTAACAATTCAATAATATGCGTGTGTATTGCCTCCTTGTCGTAAATATAAGGCAGTTTTACCAGCCAGTGCCGTTGTCTTTGGTCTTCTAACGATATTGTTACAGAGACAGGCAACCCGTAATCCGCCGCTTTCCTGAATAACTTTACACAGTTGCTGTCGTTCGGAATATAATTATGATAATAAGGGTGGATTCTAATCCCTTTTACTTTAAGTTTTTTATAACAATATTCTAAATCCTCTTCCCAGCCGGGATATGCAGGATTTATACATGCAAATGGTATCAGTTTGTTTTTATATTTTGCTATTTCTTCCAGAAGTTCTATATTCCCCGTGTGGCTGTTCCTGTAAAAAACAGAATGTAAAGACGAAACAATCGCTTTATCAATGTTTTTCTTTTCCATCAACCCGACCATTTTTTTTGCCGTATTATATTTCAATTTACGAAAAGGCCAGTGCCCTAAATATACTTCGGTATCTATTATCATTTTTTAACTCACCGATTATGCAGAAATATTGCCTGCACCCAATCTGCGTAATCTCAGTTTTAATCTGTGTAATCAAAGTTTTTGTTTTTCAACAAAAACTTTATATTCTTTCCAAAAATTAATTTTCTGGTTTTGTCTGAAATTTCTGCTCCTAAAATTTTAGCTAATCCCTGAAAAAATAAGTTATCACTGCCAAATATTAACCTGTCTTCTCCTAAATATTCTTTTGCCATTTCTATCATACCTGAATCTATCACACTTCCGCTTGTATCTAAGTAGACATTAGGACAATTTTTTATTGATTTTACAACCCATTCCCAGTCGCCGCCACCGCCTATATGCGCCTGGAGTATTTTTAGTTTAGGATATTTTACCGATATTTCAGCTATATCCAGAGGGTCAGTCAGCATAATCCCCGGTTTATTGAAATCAGGACAAGGGTGACCGCAATGCTGTAATATCGGGACATCCATTTCTATCGCTTTCTGAATTAACGGGATTACCCTTGGGTCGTTAAATTTACATTGACTTAGTAATTTTAATCCTATCATTCCGTAATTCTTCACGCAGCGTTCAAATTCTTTAACAGATTCTTTCACATGTATGGGGTTAACAAAACACCATCCCAATACTGTGTCACTGTATTTCTCCATATTTTTTAAAAGATAATCATTGTATTGAATGAACTCTTTCGGTGAAACAGCAAGGCTTTTTATTACCGATACGCAAAGTTTGTCTATCCCTAATCTTTTAGATAGTTCTATCATCTCTTTAGTATCTTTATCATCGTCTAATTTAAAATGAACGTGACAATCAATTATCATTTATAAATGTCCTCAATTGTTTTATCATATATTCTGCATATTCTTTATAACTTTTTTCTTTAGGTCTTGCATCATTAATTGTAATATAACCGTCAAACCCAATTTCTTTTAGGCCTTTAAATACTGACTTGTAATCTATTCCTCTGTCTTTACCTAACGGCATTCTCTTGTAATAATAACCTTTATATTCCATTTCGGAATCTTCTTTATTAACTCTTGCTAAACTTTGTATTGAAACCTGGAATATTTTTTTATTGAGTTTCTTTATAGTTTCAATCCCGTAATCGTCCTGGGTAAGAAATAAATGTGAAGCGTCATAATATAACCCGAAGTTATCTTTGTGTATCTTTCCTAAAGTCACCAGTATCCCATTAACCGTCTCAAAAGGTCCGCGCGTATGCGTTTGTATTATCATGTTCATACCAAACCTTCCAAGATACTCGCTCGCATCTCTTAACCATTCTATATTTTCGCTCCAGGTTTTAACAAAATTACAATTGAACAGTTTATTGATTTCTACATACCTGGCTAACGCTGAAAATTTTTTATCTTTTTCATCTGCACCAAAAGCTGTTATACAAGAAATATCCAGGCCTAAATCATCCTTAACTTTTCTATACTCTGCCAGCTCGGCATCCGGTGTTTTATAATTTACCTGCGTAGGACGCAGTTCTACCGCTTCATACCCTAACTTCTTTGCTAACTTAAAAAAATCAGTTACTCCTATCTCGCAATACTTGTATTCAACCTCGATTACCCTTCCCGATATCCCTATTTTCATAATTTTATTGTCTATTTTACTTTTTTATTTGATTTTTTCAAGTCACTAAAGCGTGTTAATATCAATATTAATCCTTTTACGGGACATTATCTTAAAATATAAAAAAACATAAATTTAAAATATTTTACTTGACAAATCATGTAAAATACTTTATACTTATTTCAGTAAATGGACATAAAGGAGTATTAACTGAAATGAACTTTAAAGACTTTTATAAAGTCATAGAAAAAAATAGTTACTATGTATTTTCCAAAAACGACATTGAATCTTTTTATCCGGATGAGAACGCGAAAAACACAACAAAACTCATTTATAGGTGGAAAAAGAAGGGATGGATTTATACTTTAAAAAAAGGGTTGTATGAGATGACTTACCCGAAGGATTTTTCAATTCCAGACCTTTATATTGCAAATAAAATCTATTCCCCGTCATATATTTCACTGGAAACAGCCTTGTCAAACTATAGCATAATTCCCGAGGTTTCAATGGCTGTAACTTCCATTACGACCAAATCAACAAGGACATTCAGGAACAAACACGGGCTTTTCCTTTATAGAACTGTAAAACCGCAATCATTTACAGGTTATTATATTGAAAAGCAGGGTAATTTTGAAATATATATTGCAGAACCGGAGAAAGCGATTGTGGATTACCTATACTTCAAGATGCTGCGCGGGAAAAAAGTTGATTTTGAAGCAGAAAGAATTAATTTTAGCATTGTAGCAGGACTGCGGAAGAGCAGAATTGAAAAATATGCTAAATTATATGGTATTAGTCTAAAGGAGTTATATGTTAACATATGAAGCATTGATTGAAAGTGCAAAACAAATGGGAATGCCGTACACGAAAGTACGGGGGATTTTGCGGGAGTACTTGCAGGTACTTATTCTGAAAGAAATATACCAAAATGAAAACGGGAAGAACCTGTTTTTTACCGGCGGGACTTATTTAAGAATTGTCCATAAATTAAAAAGGTTCTCGGAGGACATAGATTTTAATACAAAAATACTTAGAAAAAAACAGTTTGAAGATTTACTGATGAAAATTAAAAATGGTCTGGCGAAAAATGGCATTATTTCAAACCTTGAATTTAATCACTGGAACAAAATTTTATCGGCAGATATAATATTTCCGGAAATTGAAAAGAACTATAATGTCGTTTCAAAATATTCAAAGAAAAAAGGAATAACAATAAAAGTTGAGACAAACGTTCCTGTATGGAAAATAGAAAAGGAAACACAGGTTGTATCCGGTTTTGGCGAATTTTTTCCGTGCGTATGTACAGAACGGGCTGCTTTATTCGCCGATAAAATTGATGCAGTTTCAAAAAAGAAAAGAGGGCGACATATCTACGATTTAATGTTTATGCTTTCCAATAAATTTCCGATTAATAAAAATGTACTGAAGACCTATAATATTAAGGATAATCCGCTGGATTATATTGTTAAAAGTATTAATAATTTTTCGCAGTTGGAGCTAAAAAATATGGCGGAATCCCTAAGACCGTTTCTTTTTGAAGAAAAAGAAGCAGATATGGTTGCCAATGCCCGTGAAATTGTCCCGTTATTGGCAGAGCAATACAAATCAACAAAAATCACTCTATAAAAGGATTGGAATAATTGTAGGGGTGGGCTTGCCCACCCATTTCTTTTCCTCGCCCTATCAGATTCTTTGAACATTTTTAACATTAAAAGCATATATATAGTATCAGAGGAATAAAATGAATCAGTCAGATGAAGAACTGATGATGGAAATTGCAAAAGGCGACAAAAAATCTTTTAACGAATTATTCTTGAAGTATAAAGAACAGTTATTCAATTTTATTTATAGACAAGTAGGTAATTCTCAATTGGCGGAGGATTTAACTCAAAATGTTTTTATTTCAGTTTTCAAGAAAGCCGGGACTTTTAATACAGATAAACCATTTAAACCCTGGCTTTATAAAATTGCCGTAAATGCCTGTTATTATGAATATCGGCAGCAAAAAAGAAATATTGTTTTAAGTTTAGATAATGAAATTGAGAATAGTAATGGTGAAACAGTAGAATTGAAAGAAATGCAAAGTGATGATGATAGAGGACCGCAGGAAGAAGTTGAAAAGAAGGATGAACAGGACAAAATAAGAAAAATACTCAATTCTTTGAATGAAAATCACAGGTTGATTATAAATATGTTTGTATATGAAGGGATTTCATATAAAGAAATGGCATCACTTATGGATTGTCCGATAGGTACCATTAAATCAAGAATATATTATGCTCTTAGGGAAATAAAAGAACAAATTGAAAAGCAGGGGGGCGGCATAAATGGAATGCAATAAAATTAAAACCAATTTTATAATGTTGTTGAGGAATGAACTTTTGGAAGAAGAAAAACAAATTATTCAGAGACATATTGAAGAATGTGAGAATTGTAAACAAGAGTATTTGTTAATGGTGAAAAATTATAATTATTTAAAAGGGTTGAAAAACGTTGAACCTTCAAATAATTTTGACAAAGTTTTAATGTCACGATTAGATGAAACATTATCAGTAAAAAAGAAAGATATTTTTGAGTCCCTAAGAGAATTTCTACAAAATACAGTAAGTGATTTCTATTTTAATCTTAGAAAGGCTCATGCAATAGAAGTTGCAGGACTTGTTTTATTGGTATTTCTTGGTATTTTGACGCCGAAAGTTTCACTTGAAAGTAGCGTTTCTAAAAATACAATTTTAAAATCTGATACTCTTATAAAATTACCTGATGGTTCAATAGGATTGGTAAGATGCAGTTTTATTAAAGTTGTTCTTGAGAAATTAAATGACAAAATAAATGTTGTGTCAGAGATTCCTTAAAATAGGAGGTGAAATATGAACCCATTTTTTGCAATTGTTGGAGGAGTATGTTTAATGATAGTTATTTTTTTTATGTTGGTTTGGTTGCTGGAATACCTTTGGAATATAACTATGTCAGATATTTTTAATGTTAAGCAAATTACTTATTGGCAGGCTTTTCGATTGATGTTGATAATACAGATTTTATGGTTTTTTTAGGGAGGTAAAAATGGATATTATTAGGGAAATAAAAATGGAAGCTTTAATTGTAGGAGGCATAATATTAGGTGTATTGTGTTTAATTTTTGGAATTGCATGGTTATTGAAATATATTTGGAATGTCACTTTACCGGAGATTTTTAACACTAAACGAATTTCTTTTTGGCAAGCCTTTCGGTTGATGTTGATAATTGCAATATTAGCACATCCATATTTTATAAAAGAAGTTCATAATAATCCACAAAAAACATTGGAAATCTTTGGTTATAAATATAATTTTGCTCCCAGCATAAACAAACTTGCAAACAAAATTACAAATAAAATCATAAAAAAACCTTAATTAGTATTTCAGCAGATTCTTGGGAGCTGGTCAGATTCAAGCATTTGCAGGATTCGACTACCACCTATTTTTGTTTTAAGAAGGACGTCTTTTGGCTTTGATATTACCTTTCCGATAATTTCTGCATTTTTCCCCAGCGGGTGTTTCTTCATAGCCGATAATATTTTTTGTGCGTCCTTTTCCTGAACAATCGCGATAACCTTTCCTTCATTTGCAACATAAAGCGGGTCTAATCCGAGGATATCACAGGCGGATTTTACCGGTTTTTTAATTGGGATTTTATTTTCATAAATTTCAATCCCGGTATTAGATTGTTCAGTGATTTCGTTCAAAGTTGTAGCCAACCCGCCGCGGGTAGGGTCACGCATTACGTGAATTTCACCTGCTTTCAACATTTTTTCAATAAGATTATTCAACGGCGCTACATCACTTTCAAGTTTTCCTTTAAAACCTAACTCCTGGCGGGCGTTAAGGACAGCAATACCGTGGTCTGCAATCGTTCCGGAGATAATTATTATGTCTCCGGTGACAGCATTATGCCCGGATATACTTAATTTTTTGTCTATTACACCGATTCCTGATGTAGTTATGAAAATTTCGTCCGCTGCACCTTTTTCAACAACCTTTGTGTCACCGCAAACTATCTGGACACCTGCTTTTTTTGATGTTTCAGCTATTGATGAAACAATTTTTTCAAGTTTTTCAATTTCAAGACCATCTTCTATTATTGCCGAGAGTGATATATAAAGCGGTTTGGCACCCATTACAGATAAATCGTTGACCGTACCACAGATACATAGCTTGCCGATATCTCCTCCGGGGAAGAAGATGGGTTTTATTACGTAAGAATCGGTGGTGAAAACAAGTTTAGAGATTAGTGGATTAGAGATTAGTGAATTAGGATTAAGGACGGCAGAATCATCCATACGGTTCAATATGGGATTGCCGAGTTTTTTCAGGATGAAATTTTTTATCAGATTATGAGTTGATTTACCGCCGGAACCGTCAGATAGGGTTATTTTTTTATTGTCCATATTTATAATATGCTGCACAGGTGCCTTCCGATGAAACCATACAGGGACCGATAGGGTTTGTCGGCGTACATTTTTTGCCGAAATACCCGCACTGGTGTGGCTTGGCAATTCCTGTCAGTATTTTACCGCATAAACATTTTGTTGATTCTTTTGCGGGTTTAATTTTTAGTTTAAATTTTCTTAACGCATCAAACTGTTCGTATTCTTTCCTGAATTTTAACCCGGAATCCTTTATAACACCAATCCCGCGCCATTGCGAATCTGTTTCTTCAAAAACTGAGTATAAAAGTTTTACCGCAAAAGGATTCCCGGTCTCTTTGACTACTCTTTTGTATTGTATTTCTATTCGCGGATTTTTAGATATAATTTGTTTAAGTATAAGCGAGATTCCTTCTAAAACGTCAGACGGCTCAAAACCGGTTATTACTGACGGGATTCTATATTTTTCAGTGATAAATTTATACGGTTTAGACCCGATGATAGTTGATACGTGTCCCGGCAGTAAAAAACCGTCAATTCTCACTTTTTTTTGTTCAAGAATTACTTTCATTGCAGGAGGTATTACCTTAAAAGCCGGTATTACAGAAAAATTTTTTATATTTTCATTTTTAGCGATTTTTACAGTTGCGGCTATTGTCGGCGAAGTGGTTTCAAAGCCGACACCTACAAAAATTACTTCTTTTTTCGGGTTTTTTTTGGCAATTTCAATAGTATCAAGACAAGAATAAACAATTTTTATATCACAGCCGTTTGATTTTTCTTTTTCAAGCGATGAACTACTGCCTGGAACACGTAACATATCGCCAAAAGTGACAATTATATGTCCTTTTTTGGCAAGTTCAATCGCAGAATCAATAATTGGTGTCGGGGTAACGCAAACAGGACAGCCGGGACCTGAAAGTAAGCTTATATTTTTGGGAAGAATAGTTTTTATTCCTGACGAAGCGATCGCCATTGTATGTGTCCCGCAAACTTCCATGATGTTAATGCACTTGTTAGGGAGTTTTTGAGTAAGTGATTTAATTTTGGCAGCGAAGTTAGTCATTGTAAATCTTCTTAAATATTTCTATCCGTTCTTTAGCGTCTTTTGCGCCGATAATTTGTATAGCAAAACCCGCGTGTACTATAATATAGTCACCGCATTTTACATTAGGCAGAAGGTCTAACCCGACTTTTCTTGTTAATCCGCTAAAGTCTACATTAGCGATTTTACCATCTATAGAAATTACCTTTCCCGGAATAGCTAAACACATATTCTCAGTATATAAAATTCTTGACAAAAAGTCAAAAATATGTTTAAATCCTTAACGGTATGAGAATTTTAGTTTCAAATGATGACGGATATTACGGTTTTGGACTTAAACCATTAATAACAGCTATGAAAAAGCTGGGTGAGGTTTTTGTTATAGTGCCTGATACCCAAATGAGCGCTTCGAGTCATTCAATTACCATAAACAAACCGCTTCGTCTTATTCCAAAGGGAAAAGATATCTATACTCTTACCGGTACGCCGGCTGACTGTGTCAGGTTCGGGATAATAGGTATACTAAAACATCAGATTGATATGGTAGTTTCGGGCATTAACGACGGTCCCAATCTTGGCGATGATTGTATATATTCCGGTACTGTTGCTGCTGCCAGGGAAGGTGCGATGCTGGGTTTGCCGTCTTTTGCTGTTTCACTTGTCCCTGATGGCAAAAATAATTTTAAAATTGCTGCTGGTTTCGCCGAAAAAATCATAAAAAAAGCGTTAAAATATAAAATACCTAAAGATACCTTCCTTAATATAAATGTTCCCGACAGTAAAGATATAAAAGGAATAAAACTGACAAAAATGGGGAAAAGAATTTATAATGAAGAAGTTGAAAAAAAAACCAATTCTAAAGGACATAATTATTACTGGTTAACAGGCAAATGTGTTACGGGTTATTCTGTAGAAGGCACCGATATTTTTGCCATAGACAGAAATTATGTCTCAGTTACACCGCTTAAAGTTAACCAAACTGATTTATCCTGTCTTGCCAACCTTAAAAAACTGAAATTTTAAATTATTAGCCTGCACTTATTTAGCTGCGAGTTACATGAAATGACCACAAATTCAAACGGTGGGGTTTCACTTTTTACCAATCAAATCTGCTGACCTGTCAGAAATAATTTTGTATTTTTTAAGTATATTTTGTTTATTTTTATCAACTTCGTCTTTATCTAAAACTATCTTAAAACCCCTTTCATCTATTATAGTAACATATTTCCCGTTAAAGTTTTCAAAAGCATTTATTAAGTCGTTCATTGTTGAAATTTTTATTCCGTTTACAGATGAAATTACTTCGAACAGAGGTAAAGGATTATATCCTGTTGCATACCCGGTATTAACTTCATCAGAAAGAATTTTAGTCAGAACTATTATCTGTTTTCTCCCTTCCGTTAATAACTCACCGGAAAAGAAATAATTTGCTAAAGGTATAATTGATATTGATATTGAACCCAAATCCCGGAACAGATTTGAAGTCAAGGGTTCAAATACCAGACCGCCATAGATATAATATGTCGGTGCCACATCATATTGGGGAGGCGGAACTAAACGAAGAGCGTTCATAGACGCCCATAATTTCATTTCAACATCCATAACTTTGCTGTCCCTTAATAGTTCAATTTTAACCTTATCATTAATAAATTTGTTTTGATATATATAATCATATGCTGTTTTTTCACCTTTTCTAAATTCTACTTTTCCGTCATTGCTGATTTTATTATTATCGTATGAAAGTATTACATCTTCGGTTTTTAATATATCACTTGCCGGACTATTGGGCGTAACCTTCATTACTAATACGCCGCTTTGGTCTTTGCTCATTTTATATTTTTCTCGCATTGCAGGATTTTCCATTGTCTGAACAATTATATAATCTCCGGGTATCCCGTCATATTTCCCGTCTTCAATATCTTTAAGGAAGTGGTTAATTACAGGCATTGAGACCATATAACTGATGTTTTCACCGCCGCCTGCCTGGAATGCAACCCCTATCATTTTTCCATCCTTGTTAACCACCGGACCGCCGCTATTTCCCGGGTTAATTGCAGCATCAAATTGACAGCCCAATAACCAGGATTGGTTAAAGGTATAAAAGATATGTTCTATTCTTGAAACAACTCCTTCGGTAGTACATATTTCGTCCCCTCCCGTAGGAAAACCATATGCTTTTACCCTGTCTCCGCTTATAGGCAGAGTACCGAATTCAAGCGGTTTTTTATCAGAAAAAAACTGGTTGTCATCAACCCGTAAAATAGCAAGGTCGCAATCATTGGCAATTATTTCTACTTTTGCAGGATATTTTTTAGTTTCTTCTGCCCGTTTTACTTCAATATATGTATAATCACTCACGACATGTGCACATGTTAAAATTCTTTTTCCGCTAATAATACATCCGGAACCTACACCCTGTTCTTGTCCTTTCATTTGCCATGGTTCCTGGTAATTATACCTGTTAAATGTAGTATATATTTTTACCACAGCTTCCCTGACATTTTGTTCCGCCTGGAGCGGTAAATTAACAAAACAAATTAAAAACCCAATCCAAATAAACCGTTTAAACAAAGCACAATCAAGCCTGCCATTACTGACCATTTTATACCTCCGTATTTTTTGAGATTCTAACACAAAATGTAAACATTGTCAAATAAAAAATTGAGCCGTAAATATCAGCATACAGCTTGATTTGACTTTTAAATGAAAAAAATATAAAATCTTACAATAAAACAATACTTTTGAATTTCACCTTATTACTCAAGATTCTAATAGGAATCAGTACTTTAAATATATGAAAAGAATATGGGTGCTTATTATTACATTATTAATTTGTACTGGATTATTATGGACACAGCCTTCAAATGGACTTTCAAAAGAGTCAATATTAGGTGGTCATGTTATTGATGACATGCTATTTGGAGATATTGATAAAGATGGTATTGTTGAACAAGTAACATTTAGTCATTTAAGAACAATAAATACTGAAGATGGATTTAATTATACTGTATCAGTTTTTAAAGAGTATAAATCTAGCATAACGTTTGTCTGGACAGACAAAGAAAAATTGGGTTTTTGGGATAATGGTATGCAATCTCCACCCGTTTTGGTAGGGATAGGAGATATTTTAAATAATGGTGTTAATTATGTTATTATTGAAGAAATACAGTCAGATGTACGCCCAAGTATATTTAATTTACTAATTTGGGAAAAGGAAGGATTAAAGCGTGATAGAGATATTGTTTTCTTAAACAATAAAATATTAAATCCGAACGACGATAGTTATTGGAAAATTACTGGCGAAAATAAAAGAAATTATGTATGGAGTGAATTTAAAATATTGAATACTAGTGATGGAACAAAAATTTTAGCACCGATATTTTATAATGATGAAAAAACACAAGAAAATTCTATATCATCTCTCGACTCTCCGATGTCAGCGTATCCTAAAAACAATGAAAAAAAACAAGGAATTCATGGTTATTTTAAAGCTTTAATAAAGGTTAAGGGTCAGTCATACGAAATAGAAAAATTGACAAAAGATTAGTGTTAGTAAAAGGGCAAGGTCTTATATTTTAACATTTTTCGATTTCTCCGGTTTTGAACGAATTTAATATTAATCATTTTAAAGTGATTTTACCAGATTATCTTTTAGAAACTAGAGTAACCGGATATAAATATTACCGGTTATGTTAAGGGAGACAAATGAAAATTATTTTTACCATTTTGATTATAGCTTTACTTGTGGTTCTTGTTTTTGCGGCAATAAAAATAATCGGAATCCTGCTAAAATCGGCAATATGGGTTGCAATCGTTGTAATCATCGTTATTCTGATAAATTATATTTTATTGCCCCGCATAGGCAGAATACCGTTTAAGCTCGGATTAGAAAAGATATACAAAACAGAAAGCATCAAAACTAAAGAACAAATAAAAAAAGTTGAAAAACAAAAAGACAAAATATTAAAAACAATTGTTACTAAATCCCGGAAATAATTTTTAGCTACAATTGACAATAAAATGAGCAAACCAATTACTGAAGAAAAGATTTTTGAAAAAATTGATTTTTCGAAAAAACAGCCGGATAAGGGCGATTACGAAAACTGTAAATTCGTAAATTGTTCTTTTTCAAATGCCGATTTATCTGATATTAATTTTTCGGAATGTGAATTCAATAGTTGTGATTTGAGCATGGCAAAAATGACTAAAATGTCTCTCAAAGACGTTAAATTCAAGGAATGTAAACTATTAGGATTACATTTCGAAAATTGCAATGATTTCCTGTTTGCCGTCAGTTTCGAAAATTGTATTTTAAACCTTTCCTCATTTCACAAGCTGGAACTAAAAAAAACAACATTCAAAAACTGCAGTCTTAGAACGGTGGATTTTGCTGAATGCAATTTAAGCGGTTCAGTTTTTGACAATTGTGACTTGATCGGTGCGATATTTGAAAGAACAGTATTAGAAAAAGCAGATTTTCTGACATCATTTAATTATTCAATCAACCCAGAAATAAATTGGATAAAAAAAGCAAAATTCTCGCTGGCAGGAATTGCCGGACTTTTGGATAAATACGATATTGAAATAGAATAGCCGATTTGATATTATTTATTCTATTTCACCTTACTATGGGAATAAAAAATAAGGAGAAAATAAATGGAAACGAAAAAAGGTTTTACCCTTATTGAGCTTATGATAGTAGTTGCAATTATCGGTATATTAGCGGCTATCGCAATTCCTAAATTTGCCGACCTGATTAGAAAGTCAAAAGAGGGGTCAACAAAAGGTTCGCTTGGTGCACTTCGTTCGGCACTCACAATTTATTACGGGGAGATGGAAGGGGCTTATCCTATTGCAAGTGTAGATGGTTTAGCAAACAGCGAAGGGGTTTCGGGAGCACCGGTTGCTACTTTCAGTAACATTGGTGGTCCATTTCTGACAAAGTACCTGGATAGTATGCCTTCAGTGAAGCTTGGTATTAGCAATATCGGTGATACCGCAGATATAGTTTATTTTAACGGTTTAACTGCTGGAGCATTCGCATCGTTTAGCTCAGGTGGCGGGCACAGGGGAAAGTGGTGGTATTGTGGTTCGGGAACCGGTGAAATGCATATAGGTGTTACAGATACAGATACCAAAGGCAGTTGTATAACATCCTGGTGAAGTGTTTTTTTGAAATTCTGTAAAATAAAATCACAGAAAGACAAACAATTCAGTTGCAAACTAATAGCTTCATTTTTTATTATTCTTTTTAGGTTCTAACAATTATTCACATGGGAGTGAATTTATGGTAAGGGTGACAAAAAAAGTTATTTTTAATGAAAGATATTTTAAATTAATGAGATATTTAGCTATTTTTTATTGTATATTTTCCTTTATATATTCAGTTTATTCAGAACCACTGAAATTATGGATACCGTTTAAATCTGACGAAAATATTTCTTTTGTCAAGTCGTGGGGTAAAAAAGGAGCGGGTGATAATGATTTTATGTTTCCCCGGGGGATAACTACTGATTTAACCGGGAATGTGTATGTTGTCGATACGGGTAATCACTGTATAAAAAAATTTTCATCCGAAGGAATATTTATTGCAAAATATTCGGGTATAATAGGACCGGGAAAAATATATAAATTTGTTGACCCAATAGATATTGCAATAGATACTTTGAATAACATATACATTACGGATGTTGGTGCATCAGCAGTATACAAACTTGATTACGATTTTAATTTTATTAAAAAGTGGGGAAATAGAGGTTCATTATCTAATGAGAAGTGGGCACCGATGAGCATATCTATTGACGGGATGAATAATATTTATATTGCAGATTTCTATAATAATTATGTACAAAAATTTTCAAATGACGGCAAATTAACTGGCGGTTGGGGAAAATGGGAAGAGAAAGGTTCTGATGAAGGTGAATTTGAACATCCTCAGGGTATTACGGTCGGAAAACGGACAAGAGTATATGTAGCAGATACGTTTAATCATCGTATACAAAGATTCACAACAAAAGGTAATTTTTTATGTGAATGGGGTTCTATGGGAAGAGGTAGAGAACAGTTTATAACTCCGAAGGGATTAGTCGTTGACGGTGATGGCAGAGTTTATGTGGTTGATGCGGGGAACCATAGGATATCTGTTTTTACAGCTGACGGAGATTATTTATTAAGTTGGGGCAAGAAAGGTTCGGAGAATAGTGAATTTCAATATCCGCAGGATATAGCAATAGATATTAACGGCAATATTTACGTTAGTGATACAGAAAATCACCGGATTCAGAAGTTCAAAGGCATTGCTCCAAAAGTTGAAGTAGCACGCATGAGAAATATTGTGAAAATAACAAACTTGGCAATAGCAGATTTTTCCGGGAAAAATATATCAATTGTTGATGCATCAATTATTTCAGATTTTTTGAGAACAGAACTTGTTAATATCGGAGATTTCAATGTAATTGAAAAAAATAATATGGATAAACTTCTTGCAGAAGCAGCATTCCAAAAAACAGGTTGTACTACAACAGCATGTGCTGTACAAATGGGGAAAATTCTTAATGTAAATCAAATTGTTGTCGGTTCATTTTCAAGGTTTGATAATAAATATTATATCAATGTGAGTTTAGTAGATGTAGAAACAGGAAAGATTTTAAAATCAGTTGATGAAAAATTAATGTCAGTGGCAGAAGTACGTGATATATGCAAAATAATAGCTTATAAAATAATTGATTAAGTCATATCTTCCTAAACTAGTCTAACCTATTTAGCTAACCTTAAAAAACCTGTTTTTACTGTCAAAAATACCTTGACTTTTAACACATTTTTTGTTAATATCATAAATTAGGATTTTTATGAAAAAAAGAGGGTTTTTTATAACATTTGAAGGTTCTGATGGGTGTGGTAAATCAACGCAATCAGTTTTGGTTACTAAAAAACTAAAAGAACTCGGATTTGATGTTCTTCATACAAGGGAACCAGGCGGGACAACTATAGCAGAGGCGTTAAGAAAAATTTTACTTGACCCAAAAAACAAGATTTTTCCGCTTACAGAACTTTTGCTCTATGAAGCGTGTCGCGCTCAACATACTGAAGAGCTGATTATTCCTGCACTTAATTCCGGTAAAATTGTAATTTGTGAAAGATACACTGACGCGACTGTTGCATACCAGGGTTTTGGAAGGAATATTGATAAAAAAATTATTTTTCAGCTTAATAAAATAGCAACTTTGGACTTGAAGCCGGATTTAACAATTTTTTTTGATGTAGATGTTAAAAAAGGGCTTTCTCGCGCTGCATCCCGCGGTAAAGACCGTCTTGAAAATGAAGATTTGGTGTTCCATAAAAAAGTCAGGGACGGGTACATGTGGCTCGTTAAAAAGTTCCCGAAGAGAATCAAGGTTGTAAAAGCCAACGATACCATTGAAAATATATCAGAAAAAGTCATGGATATCGTGATGACAAAGGTGAAATGAAAAAATCATAGTTTTTCACTAGACGAGACATTTTTAACGGCTCATAAACCTAAAATTTCAAAACTCACTCACTTCGTTCGCTCAGACATTGAAATTTTTTAACGGTTTATTCACCTAAATGTCTCTAAATCGTTCAAAACTAGATTTCTCCATTTGTTTAGGGAATAGAAGCGGAAAATATATTTTTTTAATATTGGATTATTATGATGAGAGTTGTTGGTCATGAAAAGCAGTTGGATATGTTCCGGACAGCAATTAAAAATGGGCGTGTTCATTCGTCATATATGTTTGTCGGGCAATCGGGTATAGGTAAAAAGTTGTTTGCGTTGCAATTAGCCCGGATGTTAAATTGTCAGAGTTCGGATATACTCAAAAGACCGTGCGGCGAGTGCCTGTCGTGCCAGAAAATAGAATCAGGTACTCACCCGGATGTTATGACTATATCTGTTTTAGAAGAAAAATCGTGGATTTCAATTGACCAGGTAAAAGAAATAATTAAAGGTTTGCAATTTAGTGCAGTCCAGGGTGGGTATAATGTCAGGATAATTGACGATGCGCACCTGATACAAGAACAGGCAGCAAACTCGCTCTTAAAAATACTTGAAGAGCCACCGCAAAATACTGTGATAATTCTCATTACTCCGGTGCCGCGGTCACTTCCGCGGACAATAAGTTCAAGATGTGTGACTGTCCATTTTGGTATATTTAGTGATGCAGAAATCAAAAGCGAGTTACAAAAGTTTAATCTTGATAAAAGCGAACTGGATTTTGTTATATCAATAGCCATGGGTTCTTTAGGGAAGGCGATTAAATTAGCAAGTGATAAGGAATCAATTGCCGAGTATAAAGATTTAATAGATAATTTTAAGATTGGCAAATTTATAAATAAGAGATATGAAAGAAATGAAGTAGTTGAACTTTTAAATATGCTTGCAAGTCAGACGAGGTTTAGTCAACCTGAAAAACTGGAAATTATATTAAAAATGAGGAATTATATCAGGAGAAATACAAATATAAATTTAACGTTGGAAGTATTGAGACAAAATTTGTTATAGGGTGCGAATACTCGCGTTCGTTAAGGAGAAAATATATGCCATTAGCTGTAGGTGTTCAAGTGAGAAAGACAAAAGATATAATTTACTGTGATGCAGGTTCTATAGATGTGTCTATGAATGACCGGCTTTTAGTTGAAACGGAAAACGGTTTAGAAGCCGGGGTCGTTGTTATTGCGGAGCAGATGATTAATACAAAAGAACCGTTAAAAAAGCTTGTCCGACTTTTTACGGAAGAGGATGCTAAACAGGTAGAAGAGAACAAAATACATACGAAAAAGGTTTTACCCGTAATACTTGACAAAATGCAGGCATTAAAATTAAAGATGAGCCTCTCAATGATAGAATATACTTTTGAGAGGATTAAACTCTTTATTTATTACACTGCGGAGGAACGGGTTGATTTCCGTGAGTTGATAAAAGAGTTAGGGGCAGTTCTTAAAACAAGAATCCAGATGGTGCAGATAGGTGTTCGTGATGAAGTTAAAATTTTAGGTTCTTTGGGTCATTGTGGGGAGATATGTTGTTGTCAGAGATTTCTTAAAGATTTTACATCAGTGACCACTGATATGGCGAAGGAACAAAATTTAACTATTAATCCTGCAAAAATTTCAGGCGTTTGCGGACGGTTAATTTGTTGCATTGCATATGAACATGGTTTTTACGTTTCAGAATGTAAAAAGTTTCCTAAAGTTGATAGCAGTGTTAAAATTGCTGAAGGTAAAGGTAGGGTTATTGGTGTAGATATTTTTAAGTCACAGGTTACGGTAAAATTAGAAGACGACCGTATAAAAAAAATTGGTATAAAGGATATTATTAAATAAAACGATAAGACAAAGGTGTCCGAAATCAAGAAGAAAGAGATATAAAGTTCATAGAGTTTGTAGAGTCGGAGACCCTATAACTCTATAACATGAATTACAAACTACACAATTTTAAAAGGGAAACGATTACGTGAAAAAGTTTTATATTACAACGCCGATATATTATATAAATGACAGCCCGCATCTTGGACATTCGTATACTACAATAGCTGCGGATATTCTTAGCCGGTATTACCGCTCAAAAGGTATTGATGTGTTTTTCCTGACCGGGACTGATGAACATGGTTCTAAAATCGAAGAAGCTGCAGCTAAAAAAGGTTTTACCCCGCAGGCATGGGCTGATAATATTATTAAAGAATTTAAAGCGTTGTGGGAGCGCCTGAATATTTCCTATGATGATTTTATAAGGACCACTGAAGAAAGACATGTAAAAAAAGTTCAGGATGTGTTTTCGAAATTGCTGAAAGACGGGGATATTTACAAAGGGAAATATAGCGGGTTGTATTGTGTTGCCTGCGAATCGTATTATACTGATACCCAGCTTGTTGATAACAGGTGTCCTGATTGTTCAAAAGAAGTACAGCGGTTGGAAGAAGAGTCATATTTTTTTAAGTTATCAAAATACCAGGAGATACTTCTCAAATATTATGAAGAGCATCCTGAATTTATACAACCTGCGTGGCGTTCTTCAGAGATGATAAATTTTGTTAAATCAGGACTGAGAGACCTTTCTGTCTCAAGAACACAGGTTAAATGGGGTGTTTCTGTTCCGGGGGACAGTGCGCATACAATTTATGTATGGTTTGATGCTTTGATAAATTATATTTCTGCTGCTGAAGGAAAAGATATCTGGCCTTGCGATGTCCATTTTGTCGGCAAAGAGATTTTCAAGTTTCACACTGTTATCTGGCCTGCAATGCTTATGGCTTACGGGGTAGCACTACCGAAAACAGTTTTTGCGCATGGTTGGTGGACGGTTAATGGTGATAAAATGTCAAAATCCAAAGGTAATTTTGTAAACCCGCATACTTTTATCGACAAGTATGGTTGTGACGCATACAGGTATTTTGTAATGAGACAAATACCGTTTGGGCAGGATGGCGATTTCTCCGAACAAAGTTTTTTGGAAAGATATAACAATGACTTAGCGAACAATCTCGGTAATCTTGTTTCCCGTACATTTTCTATGGTTGAAAAATATTCACTTGGAGAAATTAAACCTAAAATAAACAGTGAAACCTCGCTCGGGAAGTTGCAGGTTGATTTCGACAAGAATTATTCACAAGCGATGGAAAAAATTGAATTTAATAGTGCGCTTTCTCTAACCTGGGGACTTATTGATGCGGCAAATAAAACGATTGATTTTGAAAAACCATGGGTTCTTTATAAAACAGACAAGGAAAAACTCAAAATTGTTTTTGAAAATTTGTTATCAGCAGTCGGGAAGATATCAAATGCAATAGAATGCTTTATGCCGGATACTTCGGGAAAAATAAAACAAATAATGCTGGAAAAAAAGGTCAAAGACCCGCTTTTCCCCCGGAAAGAATAGTTGTATCGGAAACCGATACACGCGAATATTCGCAAATAAAATAAAGAAACGCGAATATACGCTAATATACGAATAATTCGCGATGATTTGCGTGTGATTTGCGACGATTCGCGTGCCCTATCTATGATTGATACCCATTGTCATCTTTTAGACAGTTCTTTTGACAAAGATAGAGATAGTGTTATTGAACAAGCTTTTTCAAATGGTGTTTCAAAGTTAATAGAGGTGGGCGTAGAACCTCAAGAATGGGAAGATTCTTTAGATTTAAGTCAAAAGTATAAAAATATTTTTTGTGCGATTGGTGTTCATCCCAATAATTCTGATAAATATATTGATTTTTCAGATTTGCTGGTTAATAAGAAGGTTGTTGCGGTTGGTGAATGCGGGTTAGATTATTATAGAAATTATGTTGATAAAAAAATTCAGGTTGACGTTTTTGAAAAGCAGCTGGAAATTGTTCAGAAATTAAAAAAACCTGTAATAATTCACTCCCGGCAGGCAGAAGAAGATGTTTATAAAATAATAAGTCAGCATAAAGACATCTGCGGGGTAATTCACTGTTTTTCATCATCAATTGAATATGCTGAAAAATTTTTACAACTTGGATTTTATCTTGGTATTGATGGACCTGTAACATATCCCAATGCAAATGTTTTAAGAGAAGTTGTTAATAAAACGCCAATAGAGAGAATATTGCTGGAAACAGATTCGCCATATTTACCGCCACAGCAGTTCAGGGGAAAGAGGAACGAATCAGGATACTTAAAATATATTGCAGAAAAAATAGCGCAAATTAAAGGATTAACAGTTGAAACTGTTTCAAAAATTACGGATGAGAACGCGGAGAGGCTTTTTAAAATAAGCACACACGAATAATCACGAATTTTCTAACACCTCACTAATTTGTCTCGAATATTCGTATTTGATTCGTGTATATTATTGAATGCCCCCTGGATTATCTATAACGAAATTGGAAGGGGGGTTATGTATTTTCGCATATGAATGCGAAAATACATAAAAAAAGAGCGATCCAGATGGGTTTAAGGCACTAAACAGTTCCGAAATATATATATTAGGAATGTTTAGTATTAACCCGCCATGGTTGTCGCTCTGGTAAAAGTATAACGTAGAAAGTGAGTTTTGTCAAGCACTTTTTAAGAAGATTAAATATTTTTTTTTGAGCGTATTTTGATGATTTTTTCAACAGGCAATATATTTACAAAAATGTATCAATATGTGTGTTGGAGGAAGGAATGCTGAAAAAAATACTTTTATGGGTTGGGTTCATTATAGGTATTGTAATTGTTGCTTTCCCGTCTTTAATGTTAGTTGAACGCATCAGGGGATTTATAAATAGTAAAACAGAAGAAACACCCAAACAAGAAATAGCTCAAAATGTTGTTCCGGTTAAAGAAGAAAATGTCAAAATCTCGGAAGAGTTAACTTATCCAAAAATAACCGGCGACAGTGTTATATTTCAATATAAATCAGATAACGCGCAAAAAGTTTTTGTAGCCGGAACTTTTAATAATTGGGACGGTAAAAAAGGTACTATGATAAAAAATGCCGGTATTTGGAGTACAACTGTGCAAATTAAACCCGGAAAATATTTTTATAAATTCAAAGTAGACGGTATCTGGTATTTGGACCCGAAAAATCCCGTTTCTGCAGATGACGGTAAAGGCGGCCGGGTTTCCGTGCTAATAGTGGAGAAATAAATTGAAAAAGATACTCCTATTTATACTTTTATTACTACCTACGCTATCTTTTAGCAGGTCAATCTATATTAGTAGTGAAGAAGAAGTAAAAAATATTTTTACAATTACGACATCTACAGTGTCTAAAGATGTTTTTATTATTCCTTCAGATTTGTTAAGGAATCTTTCCGATGAAAATATAGGTATAATAAAAAAGTTACATAGTAGTAATAATTCTGAGTTTGCCGCGACCACTTACACGGAAGTTATTCTGCCTCTGCTTTTCAGAGCGCAACTTGTAGATGATGTTAAAGAACAGATAGAGAAAGGCAAAAAAGTTTATTCAGACATTTTTGGTGAAAAACCGCGAATATTTTATCCAGATTTAGGAATTATATCAAAAGAAGTTTTGGGAGTTGTAAAAAAATCGGATTTTAAGATTATTATTACTTCTTCAGGCGAACAAATGGATTTGGATAAGATAACAGTAGTACCGGAACCGGATTTGTCCGGTTGGATAGGTACTCCAATCCAAAATCTTGCCTGGGATTATCTGAAGCATGCCAGAATAAAAATAAATGAGTATACATCTTCAGAAGCGTATAATAGTGAAAAATTTAACGCGGCGTTAGAAGAATTGTATTTTTTAGAGAAACCGGTATGGTTTAAAAATTATGTTTCGGATGATGCTAATAAAAACGAAAATGATTTATGGTTTCGGGCAGGGCTTTCGAATATGTACCGTGTTATGGGATATGAACCGCCGGACGATATCTCAACGTCGCTTTTTACCTCAGTAGCGGCGTCACCACTGATTAATTTAACAACAAGTGAGTATCTTGTCTGTTTTAATGATGAAACAGACAATGTGATTTTAAGTTCCTGTAATATTATGTCGTTTGGTGTAAAGGAATCGTCTGGTAATATTATCTTTGATGTTTTTATATCTTCACAAGAATCTGAAATAGTGGATATTTACATTGATATGAATAAAAGAAATAATGCAGGCAGCACGGCGTTTATTCCGGGGCATAACGGTTTCACTGATTCTCTGTCTGCATGGGAATATGCAATTTCTTTTTCCAGCATTTCAGCTTACCTTTATAGATATAATATAACCGGTCCACCTTTAATAGTTAAAGAATTTCATGTTGAAAATATCCGTGATAGAAATTTGGTTGAGATAAAAATACCGGAAAAATATATAAGGGGTAATCCGGAAAACTGGGGATATATAATTGTCGGTTTTTTACCGTCAGGTGATATTTTTGATATTATCGGAAGTGATGTTCCGACATCAGATACGGTTATTCAAATCCCTGCATTAAGAATGAAATAAAGAAAAATAAAAAAAGGAGAATTTTATGTCTGGTTCGGGTTCTGCAATAAAAAATGTATTTCGGATTATGATTTTTTTTGGCGTAATTACATTAGCGTTTGTTATCGGCAAGTCACAAAGAAAATCAGAAGTCCCTTTAGGAATTAAAACATCAGTTTCACCGGAAGTTTTAAATTTACAAGATGCATTTGTAGGTGTTGCAGAAGAAACGAAACCTGCGGTTGTTTCAATTTATACCGAACAAATAGTCGGAGAAGTTGCCCCGTTTAGTTTTTTCTTTTCGGACCCGTTTAATGATTTTTTTGATGATTTTTTCGGTCAGCCCGCTCCTGATAAAAAAACTCCTCAAAGAAAATATGAAAATCAAAGAAGGGTTGAAGGTGCCGGCAGCGGTGTTATTATTGACAAAGACGGTTATATCCTTACAAATTACCATGTTGTAAAAGATGCAGAGAAAATTACCGTAAAACTTGCTGATGACAAAGAATATTCCGGAAAGGTTATCGGTAAAGATGCAAAGACAGATTTAGCAGTCGTAAAAATAAAACCGCATGGAACTCTTCCGGTTGCAAGATTAGGTGATTCTGATAAAATACGTGTCGGTGACTGGGCGATTGCCATAGGTTCTCCTTTCGGATTAGAGCAAACGGTTACTGTTGGAATAATATCTGCAAAAAGACAAAATATAGAAGCTCAAAATAATGTTTACAGGGATGCTATTCAAACAGATGCATCAATCAATAGAGGCAATTCTGGCGGACCACTTGTGAATATTCATGGTGAAGTTATAGGAATTAATACATTAATTTATAGTCAATCCGGCGGTTCAGTGGGAGTTGGATTTGCGATTCCGATAAATCGTGCAAAAGAAATACTTAATCCGCTTATAACAAATGGTAAGGTTGAGAGAGGTTTTTTAGGGATTGGTATAAAAAAAGTTGACGAAGTTATTGCTAAACAATCAGGACTCAAAGAGCAAACAGGTGTTTTAGTGGAAAGTGTTATGAGCGGTTCTGCTGCTTTTAAGGCCGGGATTAAAAGAGGCGATATTATTCTTGAATTTAACGGCCAGGAAGTTGGTACTGTAGAAAAACTTCAGGATATGGTTGCTGCCACTTCACCCAATAAAAAAGTAAATGCTGTTATTTGGCGGGATAACAATAGAAAAGCGGTTTCTATTGTGCTTGATGAGTGGACAGAAGAAATAACTACTGCACAATCAAAGTCGGGTGATAATGAGAAAACCGCAAAATGGCTGGGTATAGAAGTTAAACAATTTACAAAAGATATGGCAGAAGAATTAAACGTTTCCTCTGATGAACAGGGAGTAGTAATTGTAAAGATTGAAAGCGGTTCTAAAGCAGAAGAAATGGAGCTTTATCCGGGAGATATTATAAGGGCAATCAATAGAAAGAAAACATCAACTGTTGCAGAATTTGAATCAGTAACTAAAAAACTATCGCTTTCCGACGGTATTTTATTTGATATAAACAGGGGTGGAAATTTAATTTACAGGACGTTCGTAGAAAAATAACACGGAACAGTCACGGAACTAAACACAGAACTGACACGGAATAAAAGTTCTGTGCCAATTCCGCGGTCTTTTAGAGTTTCGTTCCAGTTTTGTGGTCTTTTAGAGTTCTGTGCAGGTTCCGTGATTTTTATATGAAGATAAAACTTTTTCCAAAATTTCTGATTTTTATTATTTTAATTTCAGTATTGCCTCTTATTGTTATAGGTTTTTTAACCATTGATATAAACAAAAAGATGTTGCAGACATTGATGCTCGAATATCATATAAAAATTACAACTGCACTTTCTGAAAAAATTGATGATAAAATTACTGACATTGACAGCAAAATGAGTTTTATCATTGCCACTCAAAGACAGGAGTATTCATCTGTTTTTGAACAGATAGGGATTTTAAGGAATATATTAATAGCATCCGATAACTTTGTAAGAGCGTCTATAATTGATAAAACAGGCGATGAAATCGTTGCATCAAATCCTAAATTTGAAAAATCCCCGCCTCAACCTAAGAATTATTCAAATAATATTTATTATATACAAGTAAGAAAAAGTGAAAAATATCAAATTGCGCCGCTTTATTACGAAAACGAAAGACCTCTGATGGATTTTTATTTTCCGCTTGCTAACAAGTATGTTTTGAAAATATGTGTTTCATTTGACAGCATTTCTGATGTCATTGAAGAAAGCCGGATAGGTGCCACGGGTTATATTCTTATTATCGACGAAACCGGTAGGATTTTGTTTCACAGTGATAAAAAATACGCTATTGATTCTGAAAATATTTATAATGAACCTATTGCAAAAGAGGCGATTAAAAGGCAGGGAGTTGGAAGTCAGGAATTCATTTCAAAAGACGGTCTGGAAATGATTGGAACGTTTGCACCTGTTAAGAAACTTAGATGGAATGTAATATTCCAGCAGACGAAAGCAGAAGCATATTCGCCGATGATAAAAATGAGAAGGAATGCAATAATATCTATAATGGTTGTTTTTTTACTCGCTATTTTTATTGCTTATGTTTTAGCAAATTCACTCTCTAAACCAATACTTAAAGTTATTGATGTTTCAAAAAATGTTGCCCGCCGTGATTTTACACAAAAAGTTAATATTAAAACACGGGATGAAATGTATGAATTGGCTAATAATTTCAACAATATGATTGAGGAACTCTCTCATTACACGAAAATGCAGGCAGATAAACTTTCTGCTATTGTATATTCAATTAATGACGGGCTTATATTAACGGATGAAAATAATAATATTGTTATTATGAACAATATGGCGGCAAAAATACTCGGAGTTTCTAAAGATTTGACGAATTCACTTTTTGAAACTGTTAAAAACGATAAATTGCTTACAGCACTTAAAGAGGTCTATGAAAGACCTGAAATTTCAAGAGAAGTCGATTTATCAACCGATAAACCGTTTATAATAAGTGTTTCAACCCAGCTGATTACCGATTCTGAAAGGAAAAAGATTGAAGGTATAATCTTTATTTTACGGGATATAACAGGTAAAAAAGAAGTTGATAAAATGAAAGATGACTTTTTCCATGGTGTTACTCATGATTTGAGGAATCCGCTTACATCAGTACTCGGATTTTTAAGATTTCTGCTAAACGAAAGTGTAGGACCTATTAATGAAAAGCAGAAATATTTTCTTGAAATTATCAGCACGTCCTCAAACAGGTTGCTGGCTATGATAAATAATATACTCGATATAGCAAAATTAGAAGTTGGAAAAATGGAGTTAAGTCTTACACAGTTTGATTTAAAGAATACGGCAGAACGGGTTTGTAGCAGCATGATATCTAAAGCAGTTGAAGGCAATATTGAGCTTGTAAACAGTGTTACATCGATGACTATTTCGGCAGATGAGGGGCTGATAGAACGGGCTTTAATAAATCTTGTCGGTAATGCTTTGAAATATACTCCTTCTTCCGGTAAAGTTACCATAACTGCGGTGGAAAAAAATGAAAACGTAGAGATTTCTGTTAATGATACCGGTGAAGGAATTCCGGCAGAATATTTGAATAAAATATTTGATAAATTTCAACAGGTGAAGGGTCGTAGTCATGGAGGAACAGGAATAGGACTTACCATTACGAAATATATTGTAGAATCACATCTGGGTAAAATATGGGTTGAATCCGAATTGAATAAAGGCTCAAAATTTATGATTGCAATACCCAAAAATCTGAAAAAAAATGAAAAAGACGAAATATATGTTTAGAAGATGTCCGAGGTCCGGGGTCCGAGGTCCGAGGTCAAGAGTCAAAGGTCAAAAGTCAAAAGTCAAAAATATAAAATTATTAATATTTATTTTATTGACATTGAACATTGGACATTGGACAGTGGGCAGTCTTTCCTGCCAGCAATTTCAGGAAATAGAAGTGAAAGCAGGAGATACGCTTTGGGGTGTAGCAAATTACTATTTAAAAGAGCCGTCAAAATGGCCTGAGATTTTGAAATTTAACAATATATCTACTGACCCGAATAATGTTCTTCCCGGAATAAAACTGAAAATTCCGGTTATGCTTATAAAAGAACAACTACGCTCTTCGTCAATAGTGTCAGTTGTCCGTGAGGTAAAAATAAGACGACAAATAGAGGTCGATTGGCTGGATGCAAAAGCCAATATGAAACTTTATAATAAAGACGGAATACGAACTTTTGAAAATTCCTCTGCAGATGTACGGTCGCCGTTAGGTAACCTTATGACAATAGGGCCATCCTCGCTTGTTATAGTTCAGCCGGAAGATAAATCCGACGAAACACGTCTTTTATCCGGCGAAATTCGTACAACAAATATTCCTATTAGAACCCCAACGGCTTTTGTTATGCCAAAAATTACTGCTAAAACACCGGTTGCGGATTATAAAACAAAAGTTAAAGAAGACCAGTCAACTGTTGTTGCGGTGTATAAAGGAGCTGTTGATGTCAGCGCAAAGAATAAAACTGTAACAGTCATGGAAGGTTTTTCAACAGAAGTAAAAATAAATTTGCCTCCTATGGAACCCAAGCGGCTTCCGCCAACACTTGACTTGTCAGGTATGCCTGCCAGTAAGGAGAATAACCAGCAAATCAAAAGCAATGATATAAATCCAATAGATATTAAGGATAAACCGGCAGACATTAAAAAAGATAAAATAGTAAATGAAATTAACGTTGGTGGCGAACTTTCAAAAGCTGCTGCATATTCAAGTTTATTAGACATAGCTCAATATCATATCCAGATTGCAAAAGATAAAGAGTTCAATAGTGTAATTTATGACAGTGTTCGACCTATATATGATAAATTTGATATAAAAAAAACCGATGTACCTGATGGTAAATATTTTTGGCGTGTTGCTTACCTGGATTCGTCGGGCGCAGAAGGTATTTTATCATTTGCCAAGGAAATATATGTAGATAAAACACCGCCTGTTTTAACTGTTGATGAGCCAAAAGATAATATAAAATTTAGTGATGATTCTATAACAGTAAAGGGTTCTACGGAACTTGGTGCTTTGGTTGATATTAATGGTTTTTATGTTTCTATTACAAAGGATGGAAAATTTTCAGGAGATGTATCTCTTTTAAACGGTGAAAATACAATAAAAATTAATTCAAAAGATGATTATGGAAACATTTCTACTGTTTCACTAAAGGTTTATAGGACAGAAGAAGGAACCAAACAGAGAAGAAGAAAATTTTTCTCTACTCCTGTAGGAGTTATTCTATCTATTATTACTATTACTGCTCTTATGGCGATTTCTATAGTTACAATAGGAGGAGGATAATAAAGCCGGTTAAAAAGATTACAAAAATATAGAAAATTCAAAGATTAAAATCTTTCCAGTCTTTTTAATATTTCTAATCTTTTAATTGTTGCTATAATATGGCGAAAATTATTGTTGCTGATGATGATTCTGCGATTTCTGAACTAATAGAAATTACTTTAAAAAATGAAGGTCATAATGTTATTGTGTGTAACAATGGGCTTGATGCTTATGAGACAGCATTGAAAGAAATACCGGATTTGGTGATACTTGATGTTATGATGCCGAAATTGAATGGATATGAGGTCTGTGAAAAACTAAAAGATATACCAGCAACACGGATGATACCGGTTATAATGTTAACATCCATGTCACAGACAAAAGATAAGCTTACCGGTTTGAAGTTAGGTGCCGATGAATATCTTGTTAAACCATTTGATCCTTATGAACTTGCTACCCGTGTAGAGGGGATTATTAAAAAATACCATGAAACCAGGGACATTAACATTTTGTCCAATCTTCCGGGCAATGTTTCAATTGAAAAAGAGATTACAAATAGAATTTCTGCAAAAGAGAAATTTGCCATACTTTGGATTGATTTAAATAATTTTAAGGCATATAATGAAAGCTATGGTTTTGAAAAAGGCGATATTGTTATAAAACAGGTGGCAAATTTTATCGTTGAAGCAGTACACAATAAAGGAACTTTAAAAGATATGATAGGACATTTTGGCGGAGATAATTTTATTGTTGTAACGATACCCGAAAACGCTGAAGATATCTGTAGGGAGATAATAAGGCGATTTGATGGGAATATTCCTATGTATTATTCTGATGAAGATAAGAACCGGGGATATATTATTTCTAAAGACCGGCAGGAAAAGGTTCAGGCATTTTCCTTGATGTCTATTTCCATAGGTATAGTATCAAGTGCAGTCCACAGTTTTAATCGTTATGCTCAACTTATCGAATTTGCTACAGAAGTAAGAGCGGTTGCTAAAAAGATTGCCAGGTCATCATATTTTAAGAATTAATGAAAAAGTTGAAAATTAATAAATGAGTGAGACATTTAAACCAACTAAATTTTCTCAAATTAATATTATTTTAGCAGGGATTTTACTTTTTCTAATTCCTGTTATACCGGATGAAAAAATTACCAGATGGAAACTTTGGGTTTTAGAAAGCGGAGTTTTATCAGTTATCTTAATATGGTTAATTTCAGAGGTGCATTCGGGCAACATTCATCTTAAAATCTCACCTTTAAATAAATCAGTTTTTTCCTGGTTGTTTTTCATATCTATTTTATATTTTACTTCTAAAAATTCACATGTTGCAGAACTTGAACTATTCAGAATCATTGTCTGTTTTTTAAGTTTTTTCCTTTTTTCTAATATTATATCAAACTCAACTTATCGTGAACGACTAATTAATTTCTGGCTATACGGCGGTATTTTATCGGTAATTTATGGAATAATGACACATTATGGCGGGTTCTGGATAATTAGAACGCCCCAGGCAGATAGAATCTTTTCAACTTTTGGTAATCCGATATTTTTTGCTGCATTTTTAGTTGCGACAATGCCGTTTTTAATTTACAAAATGGTTTTAGCGAATCATTGGAAAAATAAAATCATTTGGTTAAGTTGTTTGATTGCTTTTTCGATTGCCTTGTATTTTACAAAAAGCCGTGCTGCGTGGATTGCCTTTGGGATTACTATTTTAGCTTTAATATTTTTTATCCTTAAGTCAAAAAGACAAAAGATATTTTTAATTTTATTTTTTATTATTGTAGGTAATGCTTTTGTATATAAAACAAAAAATATTTGGATGCGCCAACAGGCCCATCTTTTAATATGGCGTGATTCATTAAAAATGTTGTCGGCAAATCCGGTTTTTGGCGTGGGTATAGGTTCTTTTCATATAAATTTTCCGAGTTACGCTTCTGATGAATTAAAAGCTATATGGCCGCAAAACCAGAATATTATTAATGATGCACATTCAGAGTTTGTCCAAATATTGGCTGAGACAGGGCTCGTTGGATTTGGGATTTTCTTGTGGGTTATTTTTACATTTTTCAGCCAGACACAAAAATTCATTAAGCAAAGTAAGAATAGAAATGATTTTATGCTGCAGGCGGCAGGATTGGCTGCTGTCTGCGGGATTTTAATTCAGAATATGTTTTCTGTAGATATGCGGTTTACAATAACATCGTTTTATCTTTTCTCCATTTTTGGGATATTATCATCATTTTCGGCTTATAAAGATGTTAATGTAGGAAAAAATCAAAGATATTTTTTAATTATTTTAGCGGCCATAGTAGTATTTTTTTTAGAATATCAGATGGTTATAAAGCAGTATCGCAGCTGGAAAATAGTTTTTAAAAGCGAAGATTTTTTGGATAAAAGGATTGTTAATTCAGAAACACAGAAAGGGGAAATTTTAAAGTTGATTGCTTCAAATCCAGCTGATGCTCGTCTTTATTTTAAGTTGGGTTATATTTGGGCAAATGAAATCAAGGTAAATAAGAGCGCTATTCCAAAAGCAATAGAAAGTTTTTTAAGAGCAACCCAGATTGATCCTTATGTTGAAAATGGCGGTGCATTTAATAATTTAGGAAATATTTATTTTACATTAGGTGATAGAAGTAAGGCGAAAGAAAATTATATTAAAGCGATAAATGTCAATCCTAAATTGATTGATGCTCATATTAATCTTGGTATAGTCTATTATTATGAAGGCAGATTAAAAGAGAGTACGATAGAATTTGAAAATGTGTTGGCAATCGACTCTAAAAATTCATCAGCAATTTTCATGTTGAAGAAGATGAGGGAGTAGTAAGTAAGAGTTTTAGAGTTCGTAGGATTTAAACCCTAAAACCCTATAACTCTATAACTCAATAACCCAATTGTTTTCTGTTCTGGTAAGACAATGAAAAAAATCAGTCATGTTATAGAAATTACAGTTTTAATTATTTTTAATTTTTTTGTTTTGCTTTTGCCGTTAAAATTAGCTTTGAGAATTGGAAGATGGCTTGGCGATATTGCATTTTATGTATTAAAAATCAGGAGAGATGTAGTTATAAAAAATCTGTCTTTTGCTTTTCCTAACAAGACATACGATGAAATTTATGGAATTGCCCATAGGACATATAGAAATTTCGGAATGTCAATGATTGAGTTGTTGTTTTTTCCAAAATTAGTTATAACGGATTTAAATAAAAATATAGAATTTGAAGGACTGGAGTGTCTTGATAATTTTTTAATGAAAAAGCAGGGGATGGTGCTTATTGCCGGTCATTTTGGTTCTTGGGAACTTATGGGTGCTGCGACTTGTAATAAGGGGTATCCTCTTGATTTCCTTGTTGGTAAGCAACATAATATTTATGTAGATAATCTTCTAAATTTTTATAGAAGACTAAAAAACATTGGGATTATACCGCTTAAAATGGCATTAAAAAATGTTGTAAAAGCGTTAAATAATGGTAGATTTGTTGCAATGATTGCTGACCAGGATGCCGGAAAAAGAGACGGGGTTTTTGTTAATTTTTTTGGCAAGCCTGCTTCTACTCCAAAAGGTCCTGCTGTTTTCGCATTACACTCCGACATCCCCGTAGCTATGGGTTTTTGTATCAGGCAGGAGTCTTGTATAAAACATAAAATAAAATTTGTTCCTGTTGATTTTAAAAAAACAGGGGATAATGAAAAAGATATTGAGTTATTAACATTAAAATATACTCAGATTTTAGAAGGTTTTATAAAGAAGTATCCGGACCATTGGTTTTGGTTTCACAAGAGGTGGAAAACCGTTATTGACAATACAGAAAATATGTATTAGAATAAACTATTCTGTTTAAGTTGTTATAGACTTAAACTAATTACTAATTCTCTAATTAACTAATGAGGCTGGTGCCCGCCCTTAAGGGCGAGGCCTCGCTCATGAAATGAGCGGGGAGAGGTGGCCGAGTGGTTGAAGGCGCGGGTCTCGAAAACCCGTTACCGATTTATCGGTACGAGAGTTCGAATCTCTCCCTCTCCTCCATAAGTTTTTAGTATCATAAAAATTTGAGTAATTAATATTTTGTGTTTAGGGGGTTTTATGAAAAAATGTTTAATATTTTTAGTATTTTTCTTGCAGGTTTTTAGTTTTTGTTATGCTAAAAAGGAAGGTACGGTTAAATTGGATTCGCTACCGAAAGCATTTTCACCTAATCGCGATGGTCTTTATGAAAAAGTAAGGTTTATTATTTCGTATGATGTTGGTAAAGTAAGAAAATGGACGCTTGAAGTAAAAAATGATATAGGAGTTCCTGTAAAGACATTGTCCGGGACTGAAACGATTCCCGCTGTTCTTGAATGGGATGGTACTGATGAAAAAAATACTGTTGTACCGGACGGTAAATATGTTTGTGTTATGAATATTGACGGTAAATATCCTGCCAGGTCAAATGAGTTATGGATAGATGTTGACACGCTGCCGCCGTTTGTAGGGATTTCTGTATCGACATATGGTATTTCTCCGGATGGTGACGGAATTGACGATTATTGTGATATTTCTTTTGTTGTAGAAGATCCGATAGGTTTTTCTGTTTGGCAGATGTCTATTGAGAATTCAAAAGGAATAGATGTTATTTCAATGAAAGGTACCTCATCAAAACCAAGCAATTTTAGATGGGATGGTAAAGATGATTATTATAAAAATGTTGTTCCTAACGGTAAATATAAGATTAAATTAACAGTATTTGATGCAGTCGGTAATAAAACTGAAGCAGAACCTGTTGAAATTAATGTTAATGTACCTGAAAAAGTAGTTGAAAAAGTAGTTGAAAAAGTTGTTTTGGAACAAAAGAATATTACTGTCAAAGAGGAAAAAAGGGGATTGGTGGTAAATCTTGCATCATCGGTACTTTTTGACTCCGGGAAATCAGAACTAAAACCCGGCGCATATAATATGATGAATGAAGTCGTAAAACTTATGCAAGATTATGCGGATAACAATATTTTAATAGAAGGACATACTGACAGCTTCGGGAGTAACGCCTATAACCAAAGACTTTCTGAAAAAAGGGCACAAGCAGTTTTTGATGTTTTGGTTTCTAAATATGGAGTTGACGCCAAACGGTTAAAAGCAGTTGGTTATGGTGAAGATAAACCTATTGGAGATAACAAAACACCGGTAGGTCGCGAGCAAAACAGGCGGGTTGAAGTTATAATATTGAAAAAATAATAATGGGTATTAAAAAGATTATTTTAGCATTTATTGTCGTAGTATTCTTTTTATTTGCCACAACTGTAATCTTATTGAAGACTATTATTCCGTCAAACAGGCTAAAAAATTATATTCAATGGCAGATTTGTTCATTTACAGGCGGTCAAGCGGAAATAAAGAACGTTTCAGTAGGTTTTAGCGGGGTAGTTCTATCCGGTATAAAAGTAATTTTTATAGATAATTCTGAAATAATTATTGAGAAACTGATAGTCGCACCAAACCTGTTCCCGTTTCCAAGAAAGCAAATAGCATTAAATGAAGTAAGAATAATAAATCCTGAGATAAAGCTCAGAAATAATTTTGAAAATAATATAAAGTTAAAAAGAACTTTTCATGCTCATCATGTGCTGGTAATGAGCAGTTTAATCATTAAAAACGGCGCAGTTTATCTTCCCGGGGTTAAGATTAATAAACTGGATCTAAATGTCAGGAATGTTTCTTTAAAAGCTTCTTTCCCGGTAGAAGCGTATTTTAGTGTTAATGATGCAGACGTTAATATAAAATCGGAATGCAATATTGATAAAGCACAGATAACAATTGAAGAAGCTGTAATAAAAAATAACGGGAAGTCAGTTTTATTAAGCGGTGAAATTAAAGATTTTATGAATTTCAAGAGTATTAATTTTACCGGAAACGTAAATGGGAATGGAGTTTTATTTAATAAAATATTTTTGTCAAATTTGTATAAAAAGAAGATTACCATTTTTGAAAAAGAAAATATAAATCTGACCATTAAAGGTAATTTGGAAAATTTCCAGGTAAGTAAAAATTAGTCGTAACTAAATTTATGTATAGGAATTTCAATGTTTGTAGTTGTCGTAGATCCTTGGCGTGTCTAACTTGTGATTTATTTTTCATAACACATAGCACATTACACGATTTTTAAAAGGGAGGTGAATAATATGTTAGCAGTGATAGGTGGTATTATTGCGTTTGCAATAGGAGTTATTTTACTGTTTGGCGGGAAAATTATTCCGGGGCTTCCGGTTTATATGTGGGACGATTTTCTTATTTGTCTGAAAGGGATAGTTTCATCGGGCTTTGTTCTCGGCGGGCTTCTTGCTATTATAGCAGGTATTTCAGCAATTAAAGATAAAGTGAAAACAGAGGAAAAGAAATAATTGAATTTATCTCATCTTGGTGAATTTGGATTAATTGAGAGAATAAGAGAAAAGAATAAAAAATTAAGCAGTTACGCTGATGTAATAGTTGGAATAGGCGATGATTGTGCTGTTGTAAAAGCTACAAGTAAAGAAAATTTTCTTTTTTCAACCGATACCCTTGTAGAAAATATCCATTTTTCAAAAAAATATTTTGGTTTTTTTGATATTGGTTATAAATCGCTTGCCGTTAATCTTTCCGATATTGCTGCGATGGGCGGAGTGCCGCTTTATTGCCTTGTTACGGTCGGATTTCCTGTCACAACAAGTATAAAAGATATTGACAATCTTTATCGGGGTATTAGTTCTATTGCCTCAAAGTTTAATGTCCGTATTATTGGCGGTGATACGGTCAAATCACCTTCTTGTGTAATAATCTCAATTACTGTTATAGGTAAGACTGTTAATAAAAAAAGTATTTTGCGCAGCGGTGCTAATGTCGACGATATGATTTTCACAACCGGTACTTTTGGGGATTCATCTGCAGGTCTTTTTCTGCTCCAAAAGGGTATTCCCGGGTGGAAAGAACTTAAACAAAAACATTTACAGCCTTATCCCAAAATTAAAGAAGGATTATTAATTGCAGGGTCTAAATTAGCCACCTCAATGATTGATTCTTCTGATGGTTTTAATAAGTCTGTACAGTTAATTTGCAAGGAATCAGATGTCGGTTGTGAAATCTATCTTGATAAAATCCCGGTTTCATCTGCTCTTAGAAAATTTGTTGACCATTATCATTTACCGCTTACCGATTATACACTTTTTGGTGGTGAAGAGTATGAATTAATCTTTACTGTTTCATCTGATAAAAGAAAGTTTTTTAATAAATATTTTTCTTATGTCGGCAAAATAACAAAAAACAAAAATATTAGATATGTTACCTCAAATAATCAGGACATAAATTTTAGTAAGGCAGGATATGACCATTTTAAAAAGTGATTTTTCGAAAATAATATTATTGTTTGTTTTGTCGTTACTTCTTTTCATACCATTTTCCAATAAAGCTATATCTTCCGATTCAATATTTTATATTTATACAGCAAGACAGATCCTGAAAGAGCCATTGAAACCGTTTAGTTTTCAGATAAATTGTGCTGATAAAAATTATACGGGTTGGGATGTCGCAAATAACCCTCCTTTAATATCCTATTTTTTAGCAGGTGTAATAAAAATATTCGGTGAGGGAGAAAAAGTACTTCATCTTATATTTCTCAGTTTCACCTTACTTGCTGTTATCGGCATATATTTATTAGCAAATGAATTAAAAATAGATCCGTTTTATTCAGCGCTTCTTTTAATAGCCAGCCCGGCATTTTTTGTCAATGCCACCGATATAATGTTTGATGTTCCGCTTTTAGCATTTTCATTATGGGGTATTTATTTTGTTATTCGCAACCCCGCATCGCAGTGCGGGGTAAATTCCATTGGCTGGATTTTGCTTGGTTTAGCAGTATTGATTAAGTTTGTTGCAGTCCTTAATCTTCCAATAGTTTTTGTGTGGTTGTTATTGAATAAAAAACTTAAAAATAATATTTTTTATTTTCTGATTCCAATACTTTTCTTAGTTCTGTGGTCATTGCATAATAAGATTATTTATAATGAAGTTCAAATTTTCAGAAAATCGCTTGATGTTGGTTTGTTTTTTAACCTAAATAAAGAAATACCGGTTCTAACATACATCGGCGGTTCCTTTATTTTTCCGTTAAGCATTTTATGGTTAGTGTTTCAGGTAAAAAAAAGTGCCATGTGGATATTCGTGGTAATATCCACTTTAATAAATTTATTTTTTAATCTTCTTGGATATAAAATATTACAAAATGTTCTTTTTAGCATTTTTATTTCATCAACCATTCTCTTAATATTCGCGTTTATGTATTTCTTAAAAAAAACATATTATCAGACAGAGATAATTTTTCTTACATTTTGGTTTTTATTGTACTTGGTTTTTTTTACTTCTGTCTCTGCAATAATTGCTGTTAGATATCTCATACCGATTTTACCTCCGGCGATAATATTGTTTGTAAAAATATCAGAGGGTCTTCCGGTTAAAAAAATATTTTTAAGTTTAACAGCTTTTGCGGGGATTGTTTTGTCAGTTTTACTGGCGCATTCAGATTACATGCTGGCAAATTCATACAGGGACATTTCGGAATATGTGAAAACTAATTACACCGGTAAAAATGTTTATTTTACCGGACATCTTGGGTTTCAATACTACATGGAGAAAAATGGTTTTATTGCAGTTGATTCAAATAATAGGAATTACCGCGATAACTCAATTTTGGTAAGTCCGGTTTTGCCTGTTCCACAAAATATTAATCAGGATGTTATTGAAAAACTGAAGTTTATAGAAGACAAATATGTGTTTACTAAAAATCCATCCAGGACAATAAGCCCGCAAGCACAAGCAGGTTTTCACCTTAATATGTATGGACTTTTACCTTATTCATTTTCAAAAATGCCACTGGAAAAATATGCAATTTACAAAATAAAATGATAAAAAAATATTTTAAACTGTTTTTTATAAGTTTTGCCGCGCTTTTTCTGGAAATAGCATGCATCAGGTGGTTCAACTCCAATGTTGTTATGCTTTCTTATTTTTCCAACTTTGTCCTGCTTGCTTGTTTTTTAGGATTAGGTATCGGAATGCTTCTTGTTTCCAAAAAAATGGATTTCATAATATTATTTCCTTCAATTTTTTTAATTTTATGTGTTATATTCTGGAAAGTTATAATTAGATTGACAGTTAATTCTGATATAAGTGTATATTTTACTGCTTTCGGTTTTGCCAAGGGTGTGCCATTGTATAATGCAAGTGCATGGTGGTTTTTACCTATAATATTTATACTTGCAACGGTAATGTTTATTTCTATCGGGCAGGAAGTCGGTAGGGCATTTTTAGGTATCAAGCCGCTTGTTGCTTACATAATAAATATCTGCGGTTCAATTCTTGGTGTTGGATTATTTACAGTAATTTCATTTTTTAACAGTTCGCCGCTAATATGGTTTTTGATTGCCTTTTTATGTCTTTTGCCTTATTTATATGGGAAACGGCTTTTTTATATTAATGTTCTCGCGTTTATATTATCATTTTTTTTCATTTGGATGATAAGTTATGGCGCGATTTTTTCTCCATATTATAGGATTGATGTAATTGACAAAGCTAACTGTGTAATAGTCAACGGGGTTCCCCATCAGACAATGCTTAATATAAACAAAGACTTTATAAATGGCTATGAGTTCCCGTATAAACTTATAAAGAAACCTAAAAAAGTTTTGATACTTGGTGCAGGGACCGGTAATGATGCGGCGGTTGCATTAAAAAACGGTGCTGAAAAAATAGATGCTGTTGAAATAGACCCTGTGATTATTGAAATAGGAAAGAGGCACCCCAACAAACCTTATCAGGATAATAAAGTAAAAGTTTTTAATGATGATGCCCGGGCTTTCCTTAAGAAATCGGATGAAAAATACGATTTGATAGTTTTTGCCCTGATTGATTCGCTGACTGCTTTTTCACAATTTTCGTCAGTACGTCTTGAAAATTTCATTTTTACAAAGGATGCTTTTAAAGATGTAAAAAAGCACTTAACCGATGACGGTGTTGTTGTTATATATAATCAATTCAGAAAAATATGGATAGTTGAACGCCTGTCAAAAATGCTCGAAGAAACTTTCGGCAAAAAAACAATTACATACAACGAACAGGAAAAAGAACATTTCGCAGTGTTGTTTAATGGTCCGGGAATTGAGAAAATAAATTTTCCTCAAAAAGCAGAATTATTTCCAAAGCAAAAAGCCCCGCTGTTTTTAAATTCAAATTATCAGATTAAATCTACCACTGATAATTGGCCATTTTTATATCTTAAAGAGCCGGCTATTCCTATACATTATGTTTTAGCTATTATTATGATATTGTTTTTTGCAGGATTGCTTGTTTTTATATCGTCAGTTATTTCTAACGGTAACATAAGTAACCGCTTCTTTTTCTTAGGAGCGGGATTTATGATTTTGGAAACATCGGCGATTATAAGAATGGCAATGCTTTTTGGTTCAACATGGATTGTTAATTCAATTGTTATTATTGCAATACTTGTTATGTCATTTTTTGCTGCAAGTTTTACTAATATTTTTACGCCGGATAACAATAAAAAATATTATATTTATCTTTTTCTGATTATTATAATAAATATTCTGGTACCTTTGAAAACGTTTTTAATTTTTCCTTATTACTTGAAAATTATTTTATCTTCGCTTCTTTTGTTTTTACCGGTATATTTTTCAGGAGTAATATTTTCTACATCATTTTCTAAATCAGAAAACATGCCATCAGCTTTGGGTTCAAATCTAATTGGTTCTATGTTCGGCGGCTGTATTGAATACATTTCCCTGAAATACGGTTACGGTTCTTTAATGTTTCTCTTGCTGGGGGTATATCTTGTCTCAATCAAAGATTTTAAGTGGAAATATAAATAAAAATAATATAAAACTTTTATTTACTATACTGATATTATCATTCGCAGGGTTATTGAGGTTTAGTTTGCTTTTTACTGCTCACCAATATCCATCGGGGGATGAGTCCCTCGCCGGTGTAGCGGCGCAGTTATCAGGAGAAGATAAAGTATCTATTAAAACTCATAATTTTTATTATGCGGCCGCACCTCATATTGAAGAATATCTTATAGCAGTAGTGTTTAAATATTTTGGCGTATCTGATATATCATTAAAATCACCCGTTATTTTTTTATCGCTCATTTCACTCTTTTTAGTTGTATTACTTGGATTTGAAGTGTTAGGAAATGTCGGGGGAATTATATGGGGAATTATTTATGGTTTTTGCTCGATTTTTGCAGAATGGAATTTAGTTGTAAGAGCAGGATATATTGAAACACTTATTTTTATTCCTTTTCTTACATTATTTCTAGTTAAAATCTATGAAAAGAAGAAATTTAAGAATATTGTTATTTTGGGAATCATATCAGCGATTGCTTTTTGGAACCAACCTATAATTTTACCGCTTTTGATTGCTTTTGGTTTATTGTTATTTTTAGATAATAATAAAGGATTCCTTAAAATGATGATTTATATTTCAATTCCGATCTTGCTAAGGGCAATTGTTGAGTTTTACAGAAGTTCTTCTGGTTTTATGCAACAATATATAACTTCTATAGATTTCAGGCATTTTATTCTAAATATTATTAGAGTTTTCCATTTTGACTTGCCTGCATTTTTCAGTTCAGAGAATGTTGATAATTTCGTAGAGTCTATTCCGGTAACCTCTTACTTATGGTATGTAATTATAGTAATAACGGTTATTTCCATGATTATCAGGTATTCTAAAATTTACAAAAGTAAATCTTATTTAAAAGAAGGTTTTTTAACATCTAAAGATGTTGTAATTTTTTTATTTTTTACTGCTTTCTTAATTCATATAATTCTATATTCTTTAACTACTATTGGAGGTACAAGCCCGCGTTATTTGCTGCCTGTCGGATTTTATTTGATAGCACTTGTATCTTTCGAAATAACAAGATTAATTAATTTAAAAAAAGTTAAGAGTTACATAGTGGTTGTATCATTCTTTTTTTTATTTGTTTGTTTATCCTTTGCAGAATATACGGTATTATTTCAGGAGGAGCGCACTGTTCATGATTTGAGAATAATAAGTAACGGCAAAGATTTAATAAAAGCCATAGATTTTCTCAAAGCAAATGATTATAAATATGTTTATGCAAATTATTTCCTCCAATGGCGTATAATATTTGAATCTAAGAGTGACATTATCGCCTCTTCCGATAATCTTCTGCCGATGGTTTATCCATTTCCAAAATATGAAAACGCTGTAGATAAAGCCAAAAAATATGCATATGTTGTAAATACACAAGACCCGTTCAAAGATTTATTGCTAAGTCGTTTTAGCAAAGTGAATGTGAAGTATAAAATATTCGATTCAGGGGATATCACTGTAATACATGCTTTATCGAAAAATAAAAGACCGAAAGATATTTTTAAATAAATGATTAAAAAATATTATATTTCAAAAAAACCAAGTCAAACATCTAAAGTGGGCTCAACCATAGCAGCATTATTAAAAAAAAAAGATGTTGTTTGTCTCTATGGTCCGCTTGGTGCAGGTAAAACAGTTCTTGTTAAGGGAATATGTAAAGGACTTCAGGTTAAAGATTTTGTTAATAGCCCGTCTTTTAAAATTGTAAATGAATATAAAGGCAAATTTCCGGTTTATCATGTTGATTTATACAGGTTAAACGATATTTTAGAAATAGAGGATTTAGGGCTTGATGAATATATTTATGGAGACGGTGTTGCGATCATCGAGTGGTCTGAAAAGTTGGGGAAAAAGAATCTTCCAAAAAAAAGAATTGAAATTTATATAAAAATACCCGCTAATAGCAAGAACGAAAATAACCGGACAATAAAATGGCAGCAATATCTATAATCTTATTAATAGTTACAATTATTGTTTATTATAAAACACTTTTTCTTTTTGGTTTGTTCGCAGCGAATTTTGCAGGTGCGAGCGATATTATAAAAATGTATTTTCCTTTCCGTAATTTTTTTGCAATATCGTTGAGAAATGGACAGTTCCCGTTATGGACAACGGATATGTTTTTGGGTTTTCCGCTGCATGCTGAAGGGCAAGGAGGTTTTTTATATCCATTAAATATTCCTTTTGCAATATTTCCTTCCTGGGTTGCCTATAATTACGTATTTATTCTGCATATTTTTCTTTCCGGATTTTTCGCATATATTTTCATAAGAACAATTGGTCTTAAAAAAACATCTTCATTATTATTTTCAGTAGTTTTTTCATTTTCCGGATTTTTTGCTGTGCATAATGAGCATATGAACCTTTTTAATTCGGCAGTTTGGATACCATTGGTTTTTTTGTTTATTTATAAAATTAAAAATAAAGGAGTATGGATAATTTTAGGAGGGGTTTTTGCAATACAATTCCTGTCGGGTTTTCCGCAAATCCCTTATTATTCAGTAATTATCGGATTTATATGGTTGATTTTTAACACAAGAAGAATTCGGGTAATTATAAATTATTTTCTTGCATTAGTTTTGGGTTTATTTTTGGCTGCATGCCAAATAATACCAACTATTGAGTTAATTCCCTTTTCTGCCCGTTCAGGCGGTATTGCTAAATCTCAGGTTGTTAGTTGGGGATATTTTTTTAAGGACCTTTTACTTTTTATTTATCCTTATATATTCGGTAATCCGGCAGAAGGAAGTTACATCAGGAAAGACAGTATTTTTGGTGAAAATTGCGCTTTTGTGGGAGTAATGGTTCTTTTATTGTGCATATTTGGTTTAATTAAATGTTTCAAAAATAAAAATATGAAATTTTTTATTACTATGTCAGTTTCAATTATTTCAATTATTTTATTATTCCCGTATTTATATAAATATTTATTGCAATTACCGGGTATGCAATATTTTCGGTTACCGCAAAGAGCTCTTGTTTTTGTAGTTATGTCGTTAGCTTTTATGGCTGCTTGGGGTTTTCAAGAACTTAAAAGATTCAGGTTTTTAGTTTTTATTGTTGTTTTATTAGAACTTGTGAATTTTTCTTATGGTTATAATAATATTATTAAAAAAGATTATTTGATTGAAAAGCCAGAAGTCGTAAAGTATTTAAAAAAAGATTCCGATTTATTCAGAATATCCGTTAATGACCAAAATCTAAAAGCATGGATTTACGCCTATTGTTATTCCAGTATTCCGGGCTTAAGAGAGAGAGTCCAATTTATGTACCGTAATTATTTGCCTGAGAATTTTAATATGATTTACAATGTCCCTTCACTAAATGCATATTCACCGCTTGTTCCAGAAATTAAAACAAAGTTTACTAATGTCAAATATATAATTTCATCTTCAGATTTGGGAAATGGAAATAATTTATCACTTGAGAGAAAATTAGACTTTAATAATTTATTACCGGCTTTAATGTTATATAGAGATAATAATTTTTACCCGAGAGCGTTTATAAAAAAGCAAGAAAATTATGATAAAGTTACCCCTGTAAGAATTACAAGATACGAAGCAAAAAAAGTAGTAATCGAAAAAGATAAAAATATCGATGGTTATTTATACTTATGTGATTTTTATTATCCCGGCTGGGAAGTATTTATTGATGGTGTAAAAAAAGAAATTATTTCTTTTGAATCAATAAGAAAAATTAAAGTCTTTCAAGATGACCGGAAAATAGTTTTTGTTTATAGTCCGGTGAGTTTTCTTCTGGGTCTTTTAGTGTCATTATTTGCAGTTTGTTTTGCCGTAGTTTCATTACGACACACGCGAATCAATGCGAATTAGAAAGGCAACGCGAATATACGCGAATAATTCGCGATAATTCGCGTTTCTGAACGAAGTGAAGGTTACTTATGAAAATACTTGCTATTGAAACGACAGGAGAAATTTGCGGGGCAGCATTGATTGATAATAATAAAATAATATCTGAACGGAATCTTTTGGTGGCTAAAAATTCCTCTTCTAAAATATTTGAAGTAGTAAAAGAAATTTCGAAAAAGCTGGATTTTGATTGTTTAGCAGTTGATATAGGTCCAGGTTCGTTTACCGGCATTAGAATAGGTGTTTCTTTAGCCAGGGCATATGGGCAGTTCTTAAAGGTTCCTGTTATCGGGATTTCAAGTTTAGATTGCCTTGTGTACAGTGCTTTAATTAAAGAAAAAGTGATAGGGCATATTTTTCCAATAATAGATGCGCTTCGTGATGAAGTATTTACGGCAGAATATCAAGGATTAAAAAGAAAAACCGGATATCAGATAATAAAAATTGATAAATTTAGAAATATGTTAAGTAAAGGTTCTGTTGCTGCCGGTAGTGACGAAATATGTGGAAAAATAGGATTGAACGGGAAATGTATTTGTACTCGTATGACTGCTTCGGCAGTCGGATTTTTAGCGATAAAAAAGTTCAAAAATAATTTTAAGGGAGATTACAGGAAGATTTTACCTTTATATGTAAGGAGAAGTTTTGCAGAAGAACACATCGGGACAAAAAGATAATATCATAATACACAATTTGTGTTTTGAGGACATTAACGGGATATTAAAAATTGAACAGGAGTCATATCCGGACCCGTGGTCAAGAAAAATGTTTGAACGTGAGTTAAATCTGGATTTTTCACACTTCTTCGTTGCTACAATTTTGTCAGAGATTGTCGCATATGTGTGTTTTTGGCATGTTGCAGATGAAGCTCATGTTACAAATATTGCTGTTTCAGAAAAATATAGAAAAAAAGGCGTTGGTAGCAAAATGCTGAAATACATTATTGATTTGGCAAAATCCTTACAGATAAAAAAAATGTTTTTGGAAGTCCGTGCCAATAATATCGGCGCAAAAGTTCTTTATGAAAATTACGGATTTAAAAATATTGGTATAAGAAAAAAATACTATTCAAATAAAGATGATGCAGTAATTATGGAGAAAATATTATGAAGAGGTTTTATGTTTTATTTCTAATTTCCAATTTCCTATTTCTTATTTCTATTTCTTCTTTCGCTTCCCAACCCGACCCGCTTCGTCAGCCTAATATTGAGGCAGGCAACGAGGCAAGTGCATATTACTACTATCTATTGGGAAATATTGCTGAAATAAAGGGAGATTTGAAAAATGCGATAAAAGAATACAAATATTCCACTTCATATGATGCAGATTCGCTGTATGTAAAAAAACAACTGGCAAACCTTTATATTCTAACCGGCGATATAAAATCTGCTTATGATATAGTTTCAAAAATATTAAAAACACAGCCTGACGATAAATCAATTATAGAACTTATGGCTGAAATATCAGTTTATCAGAAGAAACCTGAGGAAGCAGTTTCTTTTTACGAAAGAATATTATCCACAGAACCGGCTAATAAAAATGCGTTATATAATTTAGGAGTTTTATATTCTGATTTAAAGAAATACGAAAAAGCAATTTTATATTTTGAAAAATATCTTCAAATTGTACCTGAATCGCCTGAAATTTATGTAAATATCGGAATTCTATACCAAAAACTCAATAGTCCTGTTGAATCAGAATTATATCTTAAAAAAGCACAGGAAATGGATGCTAATTCCATTGTTCCTTTAGTCGCTCTTGCAAATATGTATGAAGAAAAAAAAGATTATAAGAAAGCGCTTGAATTATATGACAAATTGCTGAAGGTTTTTCCTGATGATTTGGAGCTTATGCTTAAAACAGTCGTTATATATATTTTGGAAGGTGATTTAATATCGGCAAAAAAATACTTAGAAGAGGCAAAAAAAGTTTTTCCGAAAAACTATTTAATAGATTACTATTATGGTCTTATTGCTATTGATGAAAAAGATTATCAGGGAGCTATGGATTATTTTAATGAATCTATTAAGCTTAATAAAAAGTTTCCAGAACCTCATATACAGAAAGGTTATCTTTTTGCTTTACAGGAAAATGAAAAGCAATCAATTAAATCTTATGAAAAAGCAATTGAACTGGGGAGTGATGTGGCGGGAGTATATTTTTTGCTGGCTTTGAATTACGAAACATTAAATAATTTTAAGAAAGCGGAGACATATCTTAAAAAAGCAATAAATCTTGAGCCGGACAATTTAAAGTTCCATTTTGAACTTGTTATTGTTTTAGACAAATTAAAAAAATCGGCACAAGTAGAACAGGAGCTTTTTAAACTTATAGAAATTGACTCAACTTCTGCGCTTGCCTATAATTATCTGGGTTATACGTGGGCTGATAGAAATATAAGGCTGGAAGAAGCAGAAAAATATATAAAAATTGCATTAGCAACGGAAAGTGAAAACCCTGCATATTTAGATTCGCTTGGATGGGTTTATTATCGCCAGAAAAAATATGATGAATCACAATTGTTGTTGGAAAAAGCATCTAAAATAATTGACGATCCTCTGATTTATGAACACCTCGGAGATTGTTATCTTGCGCTGGATAATGTTCAAATGGCGGTTGATAGCTGGGAGACTTCGCTTTTACTTGAGAAGAATAAAAGCGTAAAAGATAAAATAAAAAAGTATGGAAAGAATATAAAGTGGTCTAACGATATGATAAAAATGCGTGCTATAAAATGTTTCAAAGACATGCATGATATTTTAGGTTTTATGAGTATTAATACAGTTCATAAAAATGAAGTTTTTGGATTAAATGGTCCATTTTTTTTCAAAAAACCAAAACAATTCAGGTTGGAAATATTAGGGTTCTTTTCAGTGCCTCAAGGGATTATTCTTATGAGGCAAGGAACAATTGTTTATATAACACCTGAAAAGAAGGTTTATAATCTTACAGATGAATATTTCTGGGTTAAAGATATCTTCAATATTTTTGAATCAGAATATTTTGACGGATTAAATTTTGTTAGTGAAGAAAAAGATACCTGTATTTTTAAAAACAATTTTGTTGAATTAAAAATAAATAAAAAATTACAAACAATTTCTGAAATAATATTTTTAAACGGTTCAATAGTAAAGTTTTCGGATTTCAAGCTGGCAGGAAAAGTAATTTTTCCGCACAAGTTGGATTTTATAAACACTTCTTTTGATATGAAGGCTACTGTAATACTTAAAAAACTGAATTTAAATAAAAATATTAAGATTGATTTGTTTAATGTTCCGGAGGAATAATGTTTACAAACCTTCACAACCATTTTACCGGGTCATTTTCCGATAGTACACTGCGCATAGAAGAAGCAGTAAAAAAATTAAAATCACTTGGTCAAAATGCTGTTGCAATAACAGAACATGGTGAAATGCCGTTTGTATATGAATTTTCAGATGTCTGTAAAAAATATGATATAAAACCGATATTTGGTGTTGAAATATATTTTGTTGATAATGCCCAGCAATCTATTGAAAAAAAAGATAAAAACAGATTTCATCTTCTGCTTTTCGCAAAAAATGAAACCGGTTATAGAAATCTTGTTTCGCTTGTATCAGATAGCTGGATTAAAAATAATTATTATGAAAGAAGGGGATTGGTTGATTGGGAACTTTTAGAAAAATATCACGAAGGTGTTATCGCTTCATCTGCTTGTTTTTTTAATCAAGTGTCACAGGCATATATAAAAGAGGATTTGGCAGGAGCGGAAAAAATATTTTTAAGATATAAAAGTATTTTTGGCGGTGATTTTTACGCTGAACTTGGCAGGCATGAAATTAGTGATGAGGAAATCTCCAATAAAGGGCTTATAGAACTTGCCAAAAAGAATAATGTAAAATTAATTGCAACAAATGATGTTCACTATCTGGAAATCGATGATTGGTTAGCACACGATTTAGTTATAAGAACGCGCTTTGATAAAATATCATCTTTTAAAATGGAATCGCATCATTATTGGCTAAAATCCGAAGAAGAAATGTTAGCAACAGGAATACAACAGGAATATTTGGACAACACTCAGGAAATTGTAGATAAATGTGAGTTCCGGTTAAAAAATATAGTTCCGGTACATTACAAGGATATTGACTCAATTGACACTGAAATAAAATCCGGCAATGCTGCATATCTGTCTGAAATTGAATACATTGAAAACGATAAGGCGAACTATTATGTTGAAAATATTTTGGGTAAAAATCACCCGGATAATGCTCATTATGTTGAAAGAATTTCGGGTCTCCCAAGGAAACTACAACCCAATACGGATAAAATCGCGTATTTACCTGATATAAAAGAAAAAATTCCGCTTAAAATAGTTCTTGGCAAAATTATAACTCAATTTACTCAGGAATCTTGTAAAAGAGCAGGTGCATCCATACAATCAGTTGTGCGTTCATCTCTTGCAGACGCACTATTTGATGCTAAAAAAATAGTTAAAAATGTTTTTGAATAGAGCTTGACTAAAAAGATAATATATATATAATTGAGTGCAATATATGGAAAATAGGTATATCAACAATCAAAATTGGCAGAACTTTTTACTTAGTCAAATTGGTAAATATGACGTTTTTTCGCTTTTTAGCCAGGATGATGCTGACTATAATTATTCTAGATTGACTACGCAAAATTTAAATACTTCACTTATAGGTAAATACCGTTCAACAATACCGTTAAAATCATTTTTCTTTTCATCAATTGAAAAAATCGTTCCGCTAAGCTCAAAAAAGCAAAGAATAATTATAGGTGTAAAAGCCTGCGAATTGGCGCATCTTCAGTTACTGGACAATATGTTTTTGGGTGGCGAGTATAGAGATCCTGTTTATGAAGAGGCAAGAAAAAACACATTGATAATATCTGCTGACTGTACATCCTGCAAGAACAGCTGTTTTTGTTCTATTATTGAAGGACTGCCATACCCGACCTCCGGGTTTGATATAAATCTTAGACCTATTCAAAACGGTTTTGTAGTTGAAATTTTAAGTGAGAAAGGTAGAAAATTAATTGATAACAATAAGTGGCTTTTTCAGGACACTATTCAAAATCATTTAGATGAATCTGAGAGAAATAGAACGGAAGTTAATGAACTTGTCTTAAAGGTAAATAAGGATTTTAAGTTTGCAAAATTACTTAATGAAGTTGTCAAGCCGCCAAAAGCAGATTTGTGGAAAGAAGTTGCTAAAGAATGTGTTGAGTGCGGCGGGTGCAGGTTTGCTTGTTCAACTTGCTATTGTTTTTTAATCGGAGAAACAAAAAATTTTGAAAAATACCGTTTCTGGGATGCTTGCCAGTTCAAAGGATATGCAAGAGTAGCAGGCGGTTCTAATCCCAGGTCGACAAAAGAAAAACGTTATAGAAATTTCTATTCCTGTAAAATGAATTACAGGAAGGAGAATTTCGGCTCCTATGCCTGTACCGGTTGTGGTAGATGCATAGAAGTTTGTCCTGCAGAAATTGATATAAGAAAAGTACTGACGAGATTAAGCGAGTAGGAATAAAAAACTGTTATAGCGTTTTAGGGTTATTGGGTTTTAGGGTTTAAACTCTATGAACTCTATAACTCTCCAAACTTTATGAAGAACATTTATCAACCAATTAAGGCGGAAGTTGTAAATATAACAGACGAGAGCTCCAACATAAAAACATTTACTCTAAAACCGTCTGAAAAATTTTCATTTGTAACCGGGCAATTTATTGAATTTTCACTTAACGGGATTGGAGAATCGCCTTTTACTCCTTCTTCTTCACCATATAAAACTGAGACAATAGATGTTACCATAATGAGAGCCGGATATGTTACTGAAAAAATACATCAATTGAAAAAAGGCGATATTGTCGGTATCCGCGGTCCGTATGGCAAAGGGTATCCTATAGAAGAAATGGTAGATAAAGAGGTTTTGATATTGGGTGGCGGTGTTGGGATGGCGCCGTTACGGTCATTTCTTTTAACATTAGTTAAACAAATTGATAAATTTAAAAAGGTTACTTTATGTTACGGTTCAAAGAGTCCCGAAGATATAATTTATAAATCAGAATTTGAAGATTGGAAGAAAATAAAAAAGTTGGATATTTTAAGAAGTGTAGATAAATGTCCGGAAGGCGTATGGAAAGAAAGTGTCGGGGTCGTGACATGTCTTTTGGATAAAGTAAAAGTTGATTTAAAAAATTCGGTTGCTATTGTCTGCGGGCCTCCGATAATGATGAAATTCGGTACGAAAAAACTATTGGAAGTAGGGTTTTCACCTAAAAATATTTATCTTTCAATGGAAAAAAACATGTCTTGCGGTCTTGGTAAATGCGGACATTGTCAGTTAGGTCCCTATTTTGTATGTAAAGACGGTCCGGTTTTTTTATACGATAAAATAAAGGATTTAGAGGAACTTTGGGACTAGCCGTTCGGGAGTAAATTTCTTCGAGACGCTCGTTAGAACTCGCTCTATCATTTGCTCCTGGAAATAATAAGTCGCAAATTTAGGCTCTTCAGAAATTTCTCCCTCGCTCGCGATTAATGTAGGATAAATTTCTTGCTCGCTTTGTGATTAGGTAAGGTTTATGAATAAAAAAATTCTTATTGATTTGGAAAAGTATTATAAAATGGAAGATTTTTCTTCCGAATGCAGCTATTTTTATCATCAAGGGACTGCTTATGATGCACCTAAAAATGATGGTGTTGAAAAACTTCTTGCAAAAGCGGCACAGTATGTTATATGCCGGCAATGTAAACGTGCCGATTGCATTATTTCATGTCCTAACGAAGCACTTGAAAAAAACAATGAAGGAATTTTACAAAGATATTCTATGAGGTGTACTTCCTGTAAGACTTGTTCGGTTGCCTGTCCTTTTGGTACTATATATTTAGATATATTACCTTACAAGACATCACAATGTGACTATTGTATTGATAGAAGTAACGGTAAGCCGCCGATGTGTGTCAGTACATGCAAAGATAATATTTTACAGTGGGTAGATATAGAAGAAGATGAGTCGAAGAATATTTATAAAATATCCGATAAACTTTTGGTGTATAGTTTAAAATGGAAGAAGTAAAAAGTTATAGAGTTATAGAGTTCGTAGCGTTTGTAGAGTTAAAAACCCTAAAACCCTAAAACCCTAAAACCCTATAACCCTATAACTCTATAACGTAACTATTATGAAATTATTATTTGAATTTGTTGTTTTTCCGGGGTTTGTGTTTACTGCTATTATCGGGATGGTTGTTTCCTGGATTGACAGAAAGGTTACTGCCCGTGTTCAATGGCGGCAAGGTCCTCCTTTTTTTCAGCCGTTTTATGATTTTGTGAAACTTTTAAATAGAGAGACCATTATACCAAATAATGCGAATAGCCCTATTTTTATTCTTGCACCTTTTTTTGCGGTAGCTTCCACTACACTTGTATCTTTGATTCTGTGGAAATCTGTGTTAAATCCACAGATGCTCTTTGTCGGTGATTTAATTGTAGTAATTTATCTTTTAGCAATTACTCCAATTTCTGTTATTTTGGGTGCGAGCGCATCAGGTAATCCGATTGCCTCACTTGCTGCTTCACGTGAAATGAAGCTATATGTTTCTTACGAGCTTCCGTTTATTTTATCGATAATAGTATTAATTATAAAATTACAGACTATAAAGTTAGGTGAAATTGTTTCATATCAGCAGACACAAGGAATTGTTTTAAATTCATTTTCCGGTATAATTGCTTTTATTGTTTTTCTTCTATCAATCCAGGCAAAGTTAGGGCTTGTTCCATTTGATATGGCTGAAGCAGAAACAGAAATAGCAGGCGGTGTTTTTATAGAATATTCCGGTATCTTGCTTGCAATTCATAAATTAAATCGTATGATGCTTTTGTTTGTGATTCCCTTTTTTGCAGTGATTTTATTTTTTGGCGGTATAAAATTTGAAGGCATGTCAATTATTTGGGGAATTTTAAAATATGTTTTGGTTCTGGTTTTAATTGTTTTAATAAGAAATACTAATCCACGAGTAAGGATTGACCAGGCAATGCGATTTTTCTGGCGAAGTTGTCTAATTTTTTCAATTTTTGCAATAGTTTTAGCATCGATAGGATATTAGGGTTATAGGGTTATAGAGTTATAGAGTTATAGAGTTATAATGAAAATAGAAAGGTTTGAAGATTTGGAAGTTTGGCAAGAGGCAAGAAAATTGGTAAAAATGGTTTATGAAACAATTAATTGCTGTGATAAATTTAAAAAAGATTATAGATTAGTAAACCAGTTAACGAGTGCTTCTGTATCAATAATGAGTAATATTGCCGAAGGATTTTCACGGCATTCAAATAAAGAATTTATACAATTTTTATATATCTCAAAAGCATCTGTTTCTGAAACTCAAAGTATTCTTTATGTTATGAAAGATTTGGAATATATAAACGATAATACTTTTTATTCCATATACAATCAAGCAGATAAAGTGGCAAAAATGGATTCAAATTTGATAAAATATTTATCAAAAACCCTATAACTCTATGAACTCTAAAACTCTAAAACTTAAAGTACTTACCAAGTCAATCTGGGTGTTTCACACGGCTTGCAGTCCTTGTAATAACTGCGATATTGAAATACTGGACGCTTTAACACCACGGCATGATTTGGAAAGGTTTGGTATTCAGCTTGTGGGTTCAATCCGGCATGCCGATGCGCTTTTGGTTACAGGTGCTGTAAATAAAAAAATTGTAGACCGCTTAAAACGGATTTATGAGCAGGCACCGAAACCTATTTTGGTTATTGCAATAGGAAATTGTGCCTGTTCAGAGATAATGTTCAGAGATTCTTATAATACCTGCGGTCCTTTAGATAAAATTATTCCGGTAAATGCATATGTTCCGGGTTGCCCGCCAAAACCGGAAGCTATGATAATGGGTGTTGTTAAACTGATAAAAGCATTAAGAGGCGAAAAATGAATGTTATTGAACAAATAAAAGAAAAACTTGGAAATAAAATTAAAAAATACGAAGAAAAAAATAAAAAAAGGTTCTATTTCGATATTTCACCGTCAGATATTGTCAGCATATCAAAATATTTGTTTGATGATATAAAGTTAAGATTCATTATTGCTACAGGTACTGATAGAAGAGACGGAATTGAAATTCTTTATCATTTTAGTGATGATAAAGACGGTAGTGTTATTTCGTTTCGTGTTTTAATTACTAATAAAGAGAAACCGGAAATTGAAACCATTTCACATATTATAAAAGGTGCCGAGTGGATTGAAAGAGAAATGTGGGAGTTGTTAGGAATAAATTTCAAAGGTCACCCGAATTTGAAACATCTTTTGTTAAGAGACGACTGGCCCGAAGGCGATTATCCATTAAGGCAGGGACAAGGAGAAGGAAGAAAGTAAAAGGGTTATAGCGTTATAGAGTTTGTAGAGTTTTAGGGTTGAAACCCTATAACCCAATAACCCTATAACTCTAAAACACAAAGACGACTATGAACGATAAAAGAACAATCATTCCTATCGGTCCGTATCATCCTTTACAGGAAGAAGGAGAATTTTTTAAACTCTATGTTGAAGGTGAAAGAGTGGTTGATATGGATATTGAAATAGGATATAACCACAGGGGGATAGAAAAACTTTCAGAATCACTGCACTGGGACCAGTCGGCGTTTCTAGTTGAAAGGATATGCGGAATTTGTTCTTCGAGCCATCCTTTTGCATATGTAAATGCCGTTGAGGATTTGGCAGGTTTTGAAATTTCTGTTCGTGCAAAATATATTCGTTCGGTTGTAGGTGAATTAGAACGATTACACTCGCATCTTCTGTGGCTTGGTTTAGCAGGGCATTTTATAGGTTACAATACTGTATGGATGTGGAGTTGGAAATATAGGGAATTAGTTTGTGACATATTAGAGTTTATATCAGGCAATCGCCAGCACTATGCAATGATGAAAATTGGCGGTACGCGACGGGACATAGAAAAAAAAGACATTCCTCAGATTGAAAAAATGTGTAATGAATTGGTTCCTGTTTTGGATATGTTCAAAGGTGCTGTAATGGATGACCCTGTTATTCATGCAAGAACAAAAGGTGTAGGAATATTACCAAAGGATGTTGCGATAAAATATTGTGTAGTGGGTCCTACTGCAAGAGCATCAGGTTTAGATATGGATATTCGCAGGGATGATCCATACGCGGCATATGGTATGGTTGACTGGAAAGTTATTTTGGCGCAGAATGGTGATGTTTTTGATAAAGCGGCAGTCCGTATCCTTGAAATGTACGAATCGGTAAAAATTATTCGTGGTTGTCTTGAGGGACTTAAAAAAGAACCGGAAGGCAACTTTGATTTAAATGTAAAAGAAATCCCTGTTGGAGAAGGTATAGGCAGGCACGAAGCACCGAGAGGTGAAGTATTTCATTATGTCCGTTCAGATAAAAGCAGCAGGCCTGTCCGTCACAAAATACGTGCACCTTCTTACGTTAATGTCCCTTCAGACCAATATGCGGTAAAAGGTCAGACAATTTCAGATGCTGCCTTAATTTTAGCAGCAGTTGACCCTTGTTATTGTTGTACGGAAAGAGTTGCTGTCATTGATAAAGAAAAAAACAAAAAACTAATGAACGGTTTTGATTTAATAAAATTGTCGCAAGAAAAAACAGAGCAAATAAGAAAAGCGTTATAGAATATAGAGAGTTTTAGAGTTTGTAGAGTTATAGAGTTCATAGAGTTTAAACCCTATAACCCTATAACTCTAAAACCCAATAACCAAAACATTTATGAATCTAATTTATTATTTAATCGGATTACCTATATTAGGTGGAATTATTTGTTTATTAATACCTAAGGCGACTGAAGTTGTCGCTGTGTCGGTATCTATTGTAACATTTATTGTAAGTATTTTAGCATTTATTATACCACCACCTTCATCTGAATATTTTGTTTTTAATGTTCTCGGAGGATTTGTCGTTTTATTTGTGACACTTTTCGGGTTTCTAATTGTTTTATATTCACTGAAATTTATGCAGGACTTGAGTAGTGAACAAAAAATTTCCTTGTCACAATATTACTGCTATATTTTATTGACGTTAGGAGCAGCTATCGGTGCAGTTTTGTCAAATAATTTAATATTGTTACTGGTTTTCTGGGGCTTCCTGGGGTTAACGTTATATTTATTAATACAAATTAACCCTGAACCAGTAAACAATTCTTCAGAACATAAGAACACAAGAACAATAGAACATTCTTCTTCAGCTTCTGCAGCTAAAAAAACTTTCATAATAATAGGTGGTTCCGATTGTTTTATGATTCTTGGTATAGCGATAATCTTGTTGTTAACAGGAACACTGCAGATGGATAAGATACATATTATTTTATCATCCCGACTGGCAATAGTTACTTTTTTATGTTTAATAATAGCTGCTTTTGCAAAAGCAGGTGTGATGCCATTGCATACATGGGTACCGGATATGGCAGTATCGGCACCCATTCCTGTAACGGCATATTTACCGGCTTCTTTGGATAAGTTGCTCGGTATTTATTTATTAATCCGAATATGTACCGGCTTTTTTTCTTTCAACTCTCAATTTTCAACTCTAAATTTTGTGCTGATGTTAATTGGTGCAATAACTATAATAATGGCAGTATTTATGGCAATGATACAGCATGATATAAAGAAATTACTTTCGTACCATGCTGTTTCACAGGTAGGGTATATGGTATTAGGAATAGGTACAGGTAACCCTATAGGTATTGCGGGCGGACTTTTTCATATGCTAAATCATGCAATTTATAAATCATGTTTGTTTTTATGTGGTGGTTCTATTGAGTACAAAACAAAAACAAGTGATTTAGCTAATCTTGGCGGATTGGCAAAATATATGCCGATAACATTCATAACTTGCTTAATAGCAGCATTATCAATATCAGGGATACCGCTTACTAACGGGTTTGTATCAAAATGGATGATATATCAAGGAATAATTCAGGTTGGTACTACCGGTTCTACTTTATTGACGAAGTTATGGTGGATATTTATAGTGGCAGCAATGTTCGGTTCTGCACTTACATTAGCATCATTTATTAAACTTCTACATGGAGTATTTCTTGGCCAACCATCAGAACATGAGAACATTATAACACAAGAACACAAGAACACAAGAACATCAGAACGCCTTTCAGAAGTCCCATTGTCCATGTGGTTACCTCAGGTTGTACTTGCCGGATTATGTATAATTTTTGGTGTATTTGCATTCCAGCTTCCATTAAAATATTTTATTTTTCCTTCTCTCTCAACTACGAACTATGAACTATTAACTGGTTTCCCTGGTTTCTGGCAGCCAAGATTGGCAACATTACTTATTTTTGTCGGACTTTTAATAGGTCTTGTTGTTTATTTGATATCTAAAGTTAAGTATCGTAAGTCAGACATATATATAGGTGGCGAGATATTATCTGATGATGCCCGTGTTAAGGGAGTAGATTTTTATCAGACAATAAAAGATATAGGATTTTTTAAAACTATGTATGACCTTGCTGAAGAAAAAATATTTGACATATACGATTGGTTCAGGAAAATATTTATATCAATCGGAGCTATTTTATCATACATGCATACAGGTAATTTACATACATATTTGAGCTGGAGTTTGATAGGCGTAATAATTTTGCTTTTAGTTTTGATCCGTTGATTTATATTTGTTATTCTGTATAAAATACTGTAGCGGCTTGCCCTTGGCAAGCCTTAGCGTGATTGGAAAATATATTTTCGTTATACACACCAAGGGTGTGCAACTACAATAAACAAGGGGTGCAACGATTAGGCAGAGCAAGCTTTGCCACTACAATATAGTTGTAGTTGCCGACCTTGGTCGGCATAATTTGGGGATTAAATGTTGATATTAAAAATACTGATTATTTTCATGATAATAAGTTCAATCGCTGCTATAGAAATGAAAGATTTACTTTCTGCTGTTATTTCTATAGGTGCTACCGGGTTAGGTTTATCTGTATGTTTCCTTTTGCTTAAAGCGCCGGATTTAGCGATTGTACAGCTTGTTGTTGAAATTTTAGTTTTAATCATACTGATTCGCGGTACAGTTGACCGGGATGGAGTTCATTATGAACGGCGGGAAGTTTTACCATATATAGTAGTCAGCATATTCATTATAGTTTTTCTTATTTGTGCATATTATTTAGTTAATGAGCTCCCAAGGATTGGATATCCGATAATGAAGATATCCAAATTATATCTCAGCGAAAGTTTCCAGAAAATCGGAGCGCCAAATGTGGTTGTTTCTATCTTATTGAATTACCGCGTATATGATACCCTTGCAGCTGCAACTATTTTCTTTACTTCAGTTATAGGCGTTTTGACCATAATGCGAAAAGTGGGTAAGAAAAAATGATAAAAAAATCACAAACCGGAATGACATTAATTGTAAAAACAGTTACCAGGTTGACTACCGGATTGATATTGCTTTTTGGTATTTATATAGTTTTTAACGGGCATATTGAATCAGAAGGCGGTTTTGCGGGCGGGGTAATAATTGCGTTATCGTTTATCCATTTAATGCTTGCGTATGGTAAAGAAGTCACGCTTAAAAAAATGAATGAAAAATTAAGCGAAATATTAGAAAATCTTGGTGCCATAATATTTATAATATGTACCGTGTTGGCTATGTTCAGCGGAGGGTATTTTCTTTCAAATGTTTTGGGAAAAGGCAAACCATTCGAATTATTCAGCGTGGGAACAATGTTAATATATAATATAGCAATTAGTTTAATTGTCAGTGCCGGGCTTTTTAGTATATTTATTACACTAGTATTTTTCAGGAGTGAAAAAAATGATTGATTATTTTCTTTGCATAGTACTTTTTTGTGTTGGATTATATGCAATATTAATAAAGAGAAATTTAATAAAAATTATTATAGGATTGACTATAATGGAATATGCTGTTAACCTGTTTTTAGTACTTATAGGATATAAATATAATGCCACATTCCCGATATTTTCCAGGCAGAATGTAGCGACTCAACAACCGTTAAATATGGTTGACCCGTTACCACAGGCGATGGTTTTAACGGCGATAATAATAGGTTTAGCTGTTACAGTAATACTTGTAGGTATTGCAATAAGATTATACGAAAAATATAAAACCTTTGACATAGCAGAAATCCGAAAACTTAAAGGATAGAAGATAGAGATTAGAGGATGGGGATTAGAGATTAGAAATTAAAACTATGAACTACGAACTATTAACTATTAACTAATTATGATTCCATTATTTATAATAATTCCGATAGCATCAGCGTTTCTTATTTCGGTTTTAAGGAAACTTCACAAAAATCTTCCTGATATTCTTGCTACTTTGGCGTGCTTGTTACTATTGGTTTTATCGTTTGTTGCATTATACATGCTGCACATCACAAACTACAAGCCATTTGTTTATAAGCTTGGCGGCTGGGAATTCCCGTTAGGCATAACTATGGTTCTTGACGGTCTTAGTGTGCTTATGCTTATAGTTGTAAATTTTGTCGCCCTGATTGCTATTATATTTTCTATTTCATACATGGAAAAATATACAGATAAAAATAAGTATTTCATACTTTTCATGATTATGCTTGCGAGTATGAACGGACTAATTACTACGGGTGATATTTTCAACATGTATGTTTTCCTGGAAGTAGGGACTATTTCATCCTGTGTTCTTATTGCGTTCGGAACAGAAAAGGAAGAACTCGAAGCATCATTCAAATATCTGGTACTTAGCACAGTAGCATCTACATTTATTCTACTGTCAGTAGCCATAATATATTCCTATACTTCAAGTTTAAATATGGCTGATATTTCTCTTACACTCAGTAAAGGTTCACCTAGTTCCATAGTAATTGGTTTTTTGACGGTACTTTTTATTACAGGGTTTGGAATAAAATCGGCAATTGTACCTTTTCATGCGTGGTTACCTGATGCTCATCCGGCAGCACCGGCGCCTATTTCTGCGATGCTGTCCAGTGTTCTGATAAAATCACTGGGTATATATTCACTTTTACGTTTATTGTTTAATGTTCTTGGTGTTACAAGCAGTAATATTTTAGTTGTTCTCGGCTTGTTATCTATGGTTGCAGGCGGTTTCCTTGCTATTTATCAGAAAGATTTGAAACGGCTTCTTGCATATTCCACAATTAGCCAGATTGGTTATATTATTTTTGCATTTGGGTTAGGAACACCGTTAGGAATTCTTGCAGGCTTGTTCCATTTAGTTAACCATGCCTTTGCAAAATTGTTATTATTCCTGAATTCCGGCGCAGTCGTTTATGCTACTGAAGAACGAAACATGGATAACCTTGGAGGGTTAAGGCAAAAGATGCCTGTAACAGCTGCGACATCTCTTATAGGTTCAATGTCAATATCCGGCGTGCCGCCCTTTGGCGGTTTTTGGAGCAAATTATTAATTATATTTGCTGCTATTCAGGCAGGCAAATTTTCTGCCGCGGGTATAGCCATTATAATAAGCATAGTAACATTGTCTTATTATCTTAAATTACAGAAAAAGGTATTTTTTGGTAAATTACCTGAACGCTGGCAGAATATAAAAGAAGTACCGTTAGCTATGGTTTTTTCTATGATAATTCCTGCGGTACTTTGTGTTTTTCTCGGTTTATTGTTATTACCTGAGGTTAAAGCAATATTTCTTGACCCGGCAGTTGAAGTTATAAAAAACGGAGTTGGATACGGCAGTATAATATTACAAAACATAAAATGAAAAGTAGAATAGTATTATTTATTATCGCATTTTTAGTATGGCTAACATTAAGTTGGAGCGTGGACTGGCAGCATTTATTAATAGGTTTTATGGTAAGTTTACTGGTATCTTACCTTACCGGCGATTTATTTACCAAAAATCCGCACAAGTTCAGACAGCCCGGAAGATACCTGTGGTTTTTAAAATATATACCCGTGTTTTTGTGGGAGATGATAAAGGCGAATCTCGATTTAGCTTACAGAGTAATACACCCGAACATGCCTATAAAACCGGGGATAGTAAAAGTTAAGACAAAACTAAAAAGTGAAGCGGGGTTAACATTTTTAGCTAATTCAATTACACTTAAACCCGGCACAACAAGCGTTGATATAGACCAGGAGAACGGGTATATTTATATCCACTGGATAAATGTAAAAAGCGAAGATATGGGAAAAGCGACAGAAATAATAGTAAAAAAATTGGAAGATATTTTAGAAAAAATATTTGAGTGATTTATAGTATAAAAATTTAAATGATTTTCGCAAAGAACGCAAAATATTCGCAGATTACGCAAAAAGAAGAGACTTTCTCTGCGGCTTTTGCGAAGTTTCTGCGGTCTCTGCGAAGTTCCGAACGTTAGTGAGGACTAACTTATATGAAAAAATTACGTTGGATTATCGGATTAGTTTTAATTATAATTTTTGTTTGGCTGAATTTTACACTTAAAATAAACACGCTGCAAAGACTGATTAACCCGCTAATTTTAAGTTGTTTCCTGTGCCTGTACCGTATTGTTCGCGGTCCCAGTCCTGCCGACCGTGCAGTGGCAATAGATACGCTGGGTGTACTTATAATTGCCTTTTGCGGTTTATTGGCAGTTTTTACCAAATATAGTTTTTTTATTGATATTGCAATAGCATGGGCGTTACAGGCGTTTATTGGTACCCTGGCATTGGCGAAATTTTTAGAAGGAAGGTCATTCGATGAGTGAAACAATAGGCATAATTTTGATAATAATCGGTATTGTCTTTGACTTCTTAGGATGCATCGGTCTTGTACGTCTGCCTGACCTGTATTTAAGATTGATGGCAACCGCAAAATGCGTTACATTAGGGACCTGCTCTATAATGTTAGGTATATTTGTTATGAACGGTTTTACTGCCGTTGGTGTTAAAGCATTATTATGTGCAATCTTCCTGTTCTTAACATCACCTGTTTCAGCACATGCACTTTCCCGTGCAGCGCACATAGCAGGAGTAAAACTCTGGAACAAAAGTGTCTGTGACCATTACGAGGAAGATAAAAACACGGAACAGGTACGGAACTAAAACACGGAACGAGCACAGAATAAAAATTTAGTGTCAGTTCCGTGGTATTTTTAAAAGTTCAGTGTCAGTTCTGTGGGTTTTTAAAAGTTCAGTGTAGTTCCGTGGTTTTTTATATGAGATATCCAAAATTAAGAGAACTCAAAGAAGCAATTAAAGCATTAATCAAGGGACCTTATACATCAAAATTCCCAAAGGAACCGCATGTGCCATTCCCAAGGTTTAGAGGTAAACCGGTACCTGACGAAAAAGGTTGTATCGGTTGTGGCGCCTGTGCCGAAGTCTGTCCCCCAAAATCAATTGAAATAAAGGATGTCATATCCGATCGCACAATCCCACTATCGCACAATCCCACAATCCCGCAATCTTCTTTTCGCATTTTACGTTGGCGGCACGATTTTTGTATTTTCTGCGGTCAATGTGAACGAATTTGTACAACAAAAGAAGGGGTAAAATTATCTAACGAATTTGACCTTGCTGATGTTACAAGGGAAAAAATGTTTTCTGAAATTAAAAAAGAATTAGTCCTTTGTTCGTCTTGCGGTGAGATTATAGCGCCGAAAGACCAGATACTTTATGTTGCCAAAAAACTTGGAACAATGGCTTACAGTAATATAAATATTATAGAATATGTAAATATGCAGCAGGAAATTTTAGATAACTCCGATATTGAATCCGCCACCGCATCTCAACCAATCAGAAGACAATCTTCATTTAAAGTTTTATGTCCAAAATGTCGGCATCAAGTATGGGTATTTGATGACTATAGTAAATAGACGCTCGGAAATAAATTTCTTTGAAACGCTCGTTAGAACTCGCTCTATCATTTGCTCCTGGAACAAATAAGTCGCAAATTTAGGTTCTTCAGAAATTTTTTCCTCGCTTTAGATAAAAGTGGAAATATCATTCTAATGTTCTAATGTTTGTGTAGTTGCCGACCTTGGTCGGCATTTACTTAAAATATTCATTTAACCTAAGAACTATAGAACATTAGAACACGAGAACGCTTTAATGCATTGTTTACTTACTTTGCTTCGATAAAAGAATATGAAATTTGATATAAAAGATGTTGGTAGAGGAAATGTTTTAATCGTTGGTATTGGTAATTCATTAAAAGGTGATGATGGTGCCGGCTGTGAAGTGATTAAACAGCTTGAAGGGAAAACTAACTACAAGTTACTTGATGTGGGCAGTGCTCCTGAAAATTACACTAAGAAAATAAAAGAATTTTGTCCTGATACGATTATTTTTATAGATGCGGTAGAAATGAAGGAAAAACCGGGGACTATAAAGATTATTGATGAAAAAGAAATCAGTTCAGGTTTTTTTACAACACATAATATGCCGCTGAATTTATTTCTTGATTATATAAAAGAACAGACCAAAGCAAAAATAATATTTATAGGTATCCAGCCAAAATCAATGAAATTCGGAGATAAAATATCGCCTCCGGTAAAGAAAGCAATTGAGAAACTGACAAATATTTTACAGGAAAGAGATTGAACATAAACTAATATATGGAAAAACAAATTGAAAGACTTGTCCCGAATAATGTTTTGAGGGATACTCCTCAGAATAGTATTTGGAAACAATGGTTTGCGATTGGGTTGATAGTAATCGTTACTGCAACTATATATATACCATCTCTTAATGCACCATTTATTTTTGATGATATGTTTAAAATTGTAAAAAATCCCGATATAAAAATATTAAATAATATCACAACTAAACTTATTTATCCTTATTCTGATAGTAAAATATTTGAAAGAAATGATCCGTCAAGACCGTTGGTGTATTTAACATTTACGTTGAATTATTATTTTGGAAAATTAGACACTTTCGGATACCATCTTGTTAATCTTATTTTACACATATTTAACGCAATTCTACTATTTTTTTTAACAAAAATAATACTTTCGTTAGTTTTCCCTTCACATTTACGCATTTATCCATTTACTCACTTCCCGATCTTTCCTTTTTTTGTAGCCCTATTTTTTGCAGTTCATCCTATCAGTACATCTGCAGTAACATATATTTTTAGTCGTTCAGATGTTTTAGCCACGTTTTTTTATATTTCATCTTTAGTGTTATTTATAGATGCGACTAAAAGAAATCTTCCATTCTCTTCTCGAAGGTCAGAATGCGGATTCCAATCCCTACCTGATTCTCGACAGTCGAGGTTTAATTTTTCATATATTCTTTCATTAATATGTTTTGTATTTGCGCTTTCCTCAAAACCAATAGCAGTAACTTTGCCAGCGATAGTACTGATTTCCGATTATATTTTATTGAACGATTTCAGCATAAAAAAAACTGTCGAAAAAAAGTATTATCACATATCATTTTGGGTTATCTTGATTGTTTATCTATTATTCCGGTATTTTTATTTTGGTGCTATGGGAGATGTAGAGGCAATAGTTACATGGAATATATACGACTATTTAATTATTCAACCATATATAATTTTCAGGTATTTAAAACTGTTAATTATACCTGTTGGACTCTGCATAGACCATAAAATTAACCCTCTGGGGATCTTAGAACTAAAGACAATAATATCTTTTTTGTTTCTTACCATGATATTTTGGCTAACTTACAGGATTTATAGAAAGAAAACAGATAGTTCAAAGATAATATTATTTTGCATATTATGGTTTTTTATAATATTATTGCCAACATCCAGTTTTTTTCCTACTACTCTTCCTTTAGAAGAAAATCGGATGTATCTTTCCGGTATTGGTTTTTATTTCGTTCTTATATTTCTTTATTTTTCAGTTTTTAAATCTTTTAATCTTCCTAATTTTTCAATTTTTTTAATATGTAGTTATATTTTCATTCTTGGTATAATCACATATAAAAGAAATCAACTTTATCAACAGCCAATTTTAATGTGGCAAGATGTTATTTCAAAATATCCTGATAATTCAAACGCGCACTACAATCTCGGGAATTTATTTTGTGATTCAAAAAAATATGAAGAAGCAGAGAAAGAATTCCGAGAAGCAATAAGAATAAATCCTTATTATTATGGCGCGTATAATAATCTCGGGAGTGTGTTGTTTGTTTTGAAAAGATTTGAAGAAGCTGAGAGAGAATATAGGGAGGCAACAAAGTTAGGTTTTAGTTATGCTGAATCACACTACAATCTTGGAAATTTATTGTATAATTCTAAAAGATATTTAGAAGCGGAGAAAGAATACAAGGAAGCAATAAGGATAGACCCGAATCGTTCAGAGGCACACAATAGCCTCGGAGTTTTATTGGATGATTCAAAAAGATTTAAAGAAGCGGAGAAAGAATTCAGGGATGCGATAAGGATAAATCCGAATTGTGTAGATGCCCGTACCAATCTCGGTATTTTATTATATAATTCAAATAAATTAGAAGAAGCGGAGAAGGAACTCAGAGAAGCTATAATTATAAATCCGGATAGTGAGAAAGCATACTTTAATCTCGGTCTTTTATTATATTATTCAAAAAGATATGAGGAAGCAGAAAAAGAGTACAAAAAAGTACTAGGAATAAATCCAAATTATATAGATGCCTACAACAATCTTGGTAGTTTGTATTGTAACTTGAAAAAATATAGCAGTGCACTTCAAGAATATGAAATTGCACAAAGGTTATCACCGAATGATATGAATATTCAAAATAACATAAAATTGTTAAAACAGATGATAAAAAAAGAGTAAAAATTAACCACGTAAAATATATGAACCATGAAAAAATTATTATAAAGGGTGCGAAAGAGCATAATCTCAAGAATATAGATTTAGAGATACCGCGGAATAAACTGGTTGTAATAACCGGGCTTTCAGGCAGCGGGAAATCGTCGCTTGCTTTTGATACTATTTATGCGGAAGGGCAGAGACGGTATGTTGAGTCGCTTTCTGCGTATGCCCGCCAGTTCCTGGAACAGATGGAAAAACCTGATGTTGAATTTATTTCCGGACTGTCACCTGCAATCGCTATCCAGCAGAAAGCAATTTCAAGGAATCCCCGTTCAACAGTCGGGACTGTTACGGAAATTTATGATTATTTACGGTTACTTTTTGCCCGTGTGGGTATTCCTCACTGCCCGAAATGCGGCCGCGAAATCAGTCCGCAGACAGCACAGCAGATTATTTCAAAATTATTAGAACTGCCTGCCGGAGCAAAAATTGTTATTTTATCACCGGTTATTCAGGGCAGGAAAGGCGAGTATAAGGAACTTTTTAAGAATATTTTGCAGAAAGGTTTTGTACGGGTAAAAGTTGACGGTAAGATTTATGAACTGGACGGGGTCGGGCAGAAGAATTCGCCTTCACTTGAAAAGAATAAAAAACATGATATTTTGGTTGTTATTGACCGTCTTGCAATTTCACCTGATATAAGGTCACGGCTTTTTGAGTCAGTTGAATCTGCACTGAAACTATCAAGCGGCACCGTTGTAATAGAAGTGGCAAGCGGCAGGAATACCCAGTCGCTTGTTTTTTCCGAGCACCACGCTTGTACAAACTGCGGAATAAGTATACCTGAAATTTCACCAAGGTTTTTTTCGTTCAATTCACCCTATGGCGCTTGTCCGGAATGCGGCGGGCTTGGTACAAAACTTGAAGTAGATGTAGAACTGATAATACCTGATAAAAATATTTCAGTCTATGACGGCGCAATTTTGCCGTGGGCTAAACCGATAACGACAAAAAGACACAGGTGGTCCGGTGCATGGTCTGGATATTATCTTGAACTTCTCCAAGCTGTGGCAAAAAGACACGGTTTTTCTCTGGATACACCTTATAAAAAACTATCGCAGGAAAACCAGGATTTTTTGTTATATGGCGATGAAGATTTCGAAGGCGTTATAGGAAATCTTGAAAGAAGGTACAAAGAAACAGAATCAGAATTTGTCCGCGAGGAGATTTTTACAAAGTATATGCGTTCAAATGTCTGTGAAAAATGTAAGGGCAAGCGACTAAACGCAAATGCGCTCGCTGTAACTTTTGGCAGTAAAAATATTTCCGAAATTACAAAGATGTCAATTAAAAATGCCCAGGAATTTTTCGGTAATCTGAATATGACAGAATCAGAAAAAATTATTTCAAAAGAAATTATAAAAGAAATTAAGTCACGATTAGCATTTTTGGAAAATGTCGGTTTGGAGTATGTAACGCTTAACAGGGAGTCATCTACACTCGCCGGGGGCGAGTCTCAGAGAATTCATCTTGCTACACAAATTGGCTCGGGGCTTGTCGGTGTTTTATATGTTTTAGATGAACCTACCATCGGGCTTCACCAGCGGGACAACCAGCGGCTACTTAATACGCTTTTTAATTTGCGGGACCTGGGTAACACTCTTATCGTAGTTGAACATGACGAAGAAACAATCAGGTTAGCCGATTATATTATTGATTTAGGTCCCGGTGCAGGTGAAAATGGCGGGAATATTGTTGTTATGGGTACTCTTTCGGATATTTTGAAAGAAAAGAAGTCACTTACCGGAAGATATCTTAAAGGCGAATTAAAAATACCCGTTCCTGAAAAATCAAAAAGAACAATAGAGCGTTTTTTGGAAATTAAAGGCGCTTCACAATTTAATCTTAAAAATATAAATGTTAAAATTCCCATCGGGCTTTTTACCATTATAACAGGTGTTTCCGGCAGCGGGAAATCAACGCTCATATATGAAATTCTTTATAAATCACTATGCCGGACGATTTATAAATCAAAAGATATGCCCGGAAAACACAAAACAATTTTAGACGCTGATTTTATTGACAAAGTAATTCTTGTGGACCAGTCACCTATAGGCAAAACTCCGCGAAGCAATCCTGCTACCTACACAGGACTATTCACACCGATTAGAGAAATATTCAGCCAACTGCCGCATTCAAAAATGAGGGGCTACGATCCCGGCAGGTTTTCGTTTAACGTAAAAGGCGGAAGATGCGAAGCATGTGAAGGTGACGGCACAAAAAGAATAGAAATGCAGTTCCTGTCCGATGTTTATGTTAAATGCGAGGTCTGTAAAGGCGCAAGATTTAACGAAGAAACACTCTTGGTAAAGTATAAAGGTAAAAATATTTCTGAAGTTTTACTTATGTCGGTTGATGAAGCGTTAAAGTTTTTTGAAAATATTCCGCAAATTAAAAAAGTCCTGCAAACACTATCCGATGTCGGTTTAGGCTACATAAAATTAGGGCAATCAGCGACAACCCTATCCGGCGGCGAAGCGCAAAGAGTGAAACTTGCAACTGAACTGACCAAAAGAGCGACCGGCAAAACGATTTATATTTTGGACGAGCCGACAACAGGGCTCCATTTTGCAGACATCCATAAACTCCTGGAAGTCCTGCACCGTCTTGTAGATGCAGGCAACACCGTTGTCGTTATCGAGCACAACCTTGATGTAATCAAGACAGCCGATTGGATAGTAGATTTGGGTCCTGAAGGCGGTGACCGTGGCGGCGAAGTTGTCTATCAGGGACATCTGGAAGGAATACTGAAAGTTGAAAATTCCCATACAGCCAAATATTTAAAAAGCAAAATTAATAACATTTAAAAAATCATATGCCTGTCCGCGTAGGGGTGGGCTTGCCCACCCATGTCTTTAATGTAGCGGTGAGATTCTAGTCCGCCAAAGCATTAGTGGAGGAGCTATCTCACATAATTTGTAGTGGCTCGTAGAAAAATACAAATCAGAAAATCTGCCGAAAAAATATCCCAGTACACAGAAGCCGATACAAAAACCGATTTTATAGAACAAGTAAACATCCAGATTAAAAAAACCATTGACATTGGCGTATAAAATATATATACTTGTCAATAAGTATATATAATATCTACTGGTATTTAATATGAAAACAAGAACAAATGAACTTATAAGTTTTTTTAAGAACCATGGTGGAATCGTAAGATTTTCTACTATTCTAAAGAATGGATTTCATTCCGATTCTATTATTGCACTTGAAAAAGAAAAAAAGATTGAAAAAATTGCACGGGGTCTTTATCAACTGACTGACTATACAATTAGTTCTTATCCTGATATTGTTTCTGTAGCACTTCAATCGCCGAAAGGAGTTATTTGTCTTATTTCAGCACTTGCTTTTCATGAAGCAACAAGCGAGATACCTAATCGTGTTGATATTGCCATTCCGGAATATGCGCATGCTAATATAATTAAATATCCTCCTGTAAGATTTTATCGTTTTAAACAGAAAGCATGGGAATCAGGCATTGAAGAACATGAAATAGAAGGACATAAGATTAAATTTTATAATCTCGCAAAGACAGTCGCCGATTGTTTTAAATTCCGTAACAAAATAGGTATGGACGTTGCCCGAGATGCAATGAGAATTGCTGTTAAAGAAAAAGGGGTAGAACCGAAAGAGATTATGCAGTTTGCAAAGATCTGCCGGGTTGATAGTATAATAAAGCCGATATTGGAAGCCATGCTATGAAAGAAAATGTTAAAAATATAGAAGCATCTATACGAGCCCGTCTCCAGAGTAAAGCAAAAGAGACTAATCGTCCATTTTCAGAAATTCTGCAATATTATGGTATGGAAAGATTCCTTTATAGATTTAGTTGCTCTAAATATACCAATAAGTTTATTTTAAAAGGTGCTTTGATGTTTACGGTTTGGCAGATACCAGAGAGACGGACTACACTTGATATAGATTTCTTAGCACGTTTTGATAATCAGGTATCTCATATAGAAAAAGTTGTAAAAGATGTATGTAATATTTCAGTGGTTCCGGATGGGCTTGTGTTTGATTCGGGAACGGTTAGTGGACAAAAGATAAAAGAAAATGCTGATTATGAGGGCGTACGAGTAAAATTTCTTGGATTTTTAGAACGTTCACGTATTTCTATGCAGATAGATGTAGGGTTTGGGGATATTATATATCCTAATCCTAAGAATATTGAGTATCCCTCTATTTTGGATCTTCCGAAACCTCATATTAAAGGTTACACAATTGAAAGTGTAGTTAGTGAAAAGTTTGAAGCTATGGTTAAACTTGGGCTTCTTAACAGTCGTATGAAAGATTTTTATGATATTTGGGTTATGATTCATCAGTTTGATTTTAATGGATCGGAGATTATTGAAGCATTAAAAAAAACATTTAAGCATCGTAAAACTATTTTACCAGAATGTAAACCTTTATTTGCCGAAGAAATATATAATGAAAAATCCGATCGCCAAACATTATGGCAGGCTTTTTTGAAAAAAGGAGATATTGAACATGCTCCGGATAAGTTGCATACTATAGCCATAGAGATAGAGAAATTTCTCGTCGAGCCGATTAATGCAAGTATAAGTAACAAAGAATTTAAGAAAACGTGGAGTGTTTCGGGGCAATGGAAATAATGTAAATGGGAACGCTTCAGATAAATTCAAAAAAATATGAAATATGTTAAACTCAGTTTTTTAATTATATTTTTAAGTTCCTGCCTATATAGCCAGAATAATTTAACATTAAACGATGCTATTTCTGAAAGTCAGAAATTTAATTATGAAGAATCCCTGAAAATTATAAAAAAACTGCCGCAAACCCCCGATGTTCTTAAACACCTTGCATGGGCACACCTTAAAGCTGGTAATTACCGCAGAGCGTTAAAGAAATTTCTTTTATGTGACCAGAACGATTATGAAGTTTTGTTTGGTCTTGGATTTACATATTTTTTGAAAGGAGATTATGAGGAAGCATTTATTTATTTTACAATATGCCTGGAAATTAATAAAGATTGTGCTGCGGCTGAATATTTTTGCGGAGAAATAAAAAATTTGCAGGGTTTTTATGACGAAGCGATAAAAAGTTATAAAAACACCGTTAAACTGGACTATAATTTCATCGAAGCACGGCTAAAATTGGCACAGGTATATTATAGTACAAAACAATACGATAATTCGTTCAGGGAATGGTCGTCAATCATAAATGTAGACCCGCAGCTTAAAGAGGCACAGCAGCAAAAAGAAAACTTGCTTGCATTAATTACAAAAAAACCGGAAGAAATTATTCCGCCGAAAAGGATTTCAAAAAGTTCAGTAATTACATCCGTACCGAAAGCGGAAAAGGTCCCGCTTTTACGGATAGGAATTTCAGGTAATATTAAAGAGATAAATTTATGGTCAGATGGCGGAATCGGGGTTTATAAGGAAGGCAAAATGCTGTTTCAAACCGGACCAAAGGAAATATATTCAATGAATAACAGTTCTGATATTTTTAAATACGGGAAGGTTATTATCAAACCGAAATTAAAAAATTCAACAATTATCGTTAAGGATGTGAAATATGCGGGTGGTTTCGCCTGGGCTGATGTTTCTGACAGGGAGTATCGCGGTTTTTTTGAAGTTAATTTTACTACAACTACAATGGATTTCTCGATAATAAATATAGTCAACGTAGAAGAATACCTCTATTCGGTCTTACCTTCAGAGATGATATCTTCCTGGCCGGAGGAAGCGCTTAAATCACAAGCGGTAATTGCAAGAGGAGAGGCGTTTTATAAAAAGGAAATCTCAAAACCGCACATAAAAAGCGGGTTCGATTTATGTGATGACCAGCACTGCCAGGTATATAAAGGAGTAAAGCAGGAGACCGCTTCAGCACGTAAAGCAGTTGATTCAACACGAGGTGAGATTTTAGAGTATAACGGAAAAATGGCACATACGCTTTATTCATCTAATTGTTCCGGGCACACACAATCTTCCAAGGATTTAAAAGGTTGGGGTGATGAACCGTATCTTTATGGAGTGGTAGACGGCAATTTAGATTTTCCCGATGACCTTGTAAAATTAGATAACTGGATTAAACATCCGCCGGATATTTTCTGTGCGCCTTCAAAATATACATATTATGCCGAAAGCAGGTGGATTAGAGTTATAACTCAGGATGAAATCAGTGAGCAGCTCAACAGGACTTATAAAATCGGTAAAATAAAAAAAATAATCACGGTAAAAAGAGCACCATCAGGACATATAAGTAATCTGCGTTTTGAAGGCACGGAAGGAGATGTGGAAGTAGAAAAAGAGAATCTTATTCGTGCGGTAGCATTAGGTCGTCTTCGCTCAACTAATTTTATTGTTGAGGGGTATGGTAAAAGTTCAGATTTGCCTAAATATTTTGTTTTTTGGGGTGCGGGCTGGGGACATGCTGTCGGATTGTGCCAGTCAGGTGCAGCAGGTATGGCTGAAAAAGTATATAAATACGATGAAATATTGAAAAAATATTACAGGAATACATATTTAAGGAAATTACCATATAATTAAGATTAGAAGAAATCATATTTAAGTGTTATTATTGACATAGTTTGAAAAGTTTGTTAAAATATAGACAGCAAACAAATGTCTTATGAAGTTTGAAGTTTTGTATAAAGGGGGTGAAAAAATATGTGGACACCAATAATTGGTGAAAGTGCCGGTAAAGTCTGGCAAGTTTTGAATAAAAAAGGTCAGGTAGAGATAAATGCTATTAAAAAAGCTACTAATTTAAATGATGGCAGTTTATATATGGCATTAGGGTGGTTAGCCAGAGAAGGTAAAGTAAAATTTGAACAGAAACAGCAAAAAGTATATATAAGTTTAATCGGTAAATAAAATATAACCCTGTTTAAAAATTTAACAGCGGTTAAAAATTATATTGTTGAGAGCTTAAGGTTTTTAGCAAGTATTACTTAATACTTGGCTTAATACTTGGTTTTATACTTGGTTTTATGCTTGGCTTTCCTTCATTGCTTTCCTTTTCTATTGAAAGAAGTTCAACTGTAAATATTAACGTAGAATAAGGACCTATGTTTTGTCCTGCTCCGCGTTCTCCATATGCGAGTTGATAAGGGATATATAATTCCCATTTTGAACCAACGTTCATCAGTTGTAACGCTTCTGTCCAGCCTTTAATTACACCGTTAATAGGAAAAGTTGCCGGTTGTCCCCGTTTATAAGAACTGTCAAATTCTGTTCCATCAATAAGTGTTCCTTTGTAATTAACAGATACGGTATCTGTTGCTTTCGGTTTCGCTCCGGTACCATTAGCAATTACCTTATATTGTAATCCGCTCGGTAGTGTTTTAACGTCTTTGTTGGTTTTATTTTTTGCAAAAAATTCTTCTCCTTCTTTTTTATTTTTGTCACCTATTTTTTTGCTTGATTCAGCTTGTTTTGCCGCCATTTCCTGCTGAAAAGTTTTCATTACTTCCTGCATTTCATCGGCGGTTAGCAATCCTTTATTTCCGGATACGGCATCTTTAATTCCTTTAAACAACATATCAGTATCAACATCGATAGATTGGGTTTTTAAACTGCTTCCTATATTCTGCCCGATGCTATAACTCACTTTATCTTTTTGAGTTGTTAATGTATCTTTAGAAGCAGTACATCCATTTGACACCAAACAACAAATAAAAAACATTACGATTTGCCAACTACGTCTTTTCATAATTGTTTCCTCCTTATTGGGACTTATTTTTCTACGGCTATTTTATCCACATTAGCCATTAGACAGTTGCTAAAGCAGAATTATAGAAAAATATAGTCAAGTTGTCAAGAAGTTTATTTTTTTTGTTTATTTTTTTTACAATATAAAATAAAAATAAAATATACACCTGTAAATTGGTCTTGACAAACCCGACTAGTTTAGTACACTGTTAGATTCCAAGGAGAAGCAAATGGCGAAGGAACCAATGTATGAATGTAAGAAACATGGGAAGAAAATTGGGAATCCCGAATATCCTGGTCAATCTAAAGGAGCAATGATAAGGCATCTGATGGGAAATAAACCTAAGGGACATGAAATGGATAAAGACACTGCTAGTCGAGCAATAAACAGGTTTCTAAAATAAAGAAGTAAGAAAACAGAGATGGCAAGTGTGTGATGAAAAGAGCCGCTAAAACGGATAAAATAATCTGAAATAATCCGGAAGGAAGTATGGAAAGCAAGGCAGCAGAATTAAATGAAATGTTTGCAAACCAGTAGTTTATTATATTTATATATACTTTTTATTGGGGGCTTGTGTATGGTTGAAGGAAATGAAAAACTTGAAGATTACAAAAAAGAAGTTATTAATAAATACTGTAAGAATATTGGGCTTCCTATGGAATATCGTTTTTATAATGGTATTCAGGTAAAACCTCTTTGTCCTGTTGAAACAAGAGAAAACGGAGTGTTTGTTATCGGAGCATATCCATCCGCAGCTTTTGAAAGAAAAAATGGCAGGATATTGCCGAAAGATAATCTTAGTAAACCTTTTGATGATAATAAAGAAGTAGACAATAAAAGTGCTAAAGAGCTGGATGAAAATATTTTAAAACCATTAGGAATAAAACGTAGTCAATGTTGGATTACGAATTTAGTCAAAACGTTTTTGTTTAAAAAAGAACATGTACTACAATTTGAGATGTTTAAATCAAAAATACATGTGATTGTAACAAGAGATAATTATGAACAATATGCAATAAAAAGTATATCATGGTTATATAGAGAAATTGAAATGGCGAATCCTAAAATTATAATAACATTAGGTAATGAGGTAGCAGGCATTTTAGAAGGTGTTAGCGGAAATACGAAAAGGAATGGATTGCTGGATTATAAAATTAGGACAATAAATGTAAATGGGAAAACATATAAAATTATACATATGGCGCATCCTGGTATATTGATGAAAAAAAATATTAGTACTAACTCTTGGCCAGAAAGACATAAAAAAGGAATTGAGACTTTGAAAACAGAAGTACAGAAGATATTAACAGGGAAATAAGAGATGGGAGGTTTATAATGAAAAATAATATTTTAATACTTTGCATAGTTATACCTACAATAATCTTGTCCTGTTCACTCTTAAAGACACCAAAGAATGACTGGAAAAAACTTAATCTTAAAGGGAAAGTTAAATCCATACGAGAAATTTCCTATGAAGCAGTTAGTAAATTTGGCGAAATTCAAAAGGGACAAAGGTCTTATGATAAGGATAAATACATAGTTTTTAATGATAAGGGTAATATGATTGAAAACAACGCTATTTATGGAAGGCTTAATTTGAAATTGACTTACAAGTATGATAAAAAGGGCAATATAATTGGAAATAACGGTTATGAATCAGATGGAAATATTATATTGAAATATATATATAAGTATGACGAAAAAGGTAATATGATTGAAAAAAACACTTGTAATATAGACGGAGGTATTGAATTTAAAACTATCTTCAAGTATGACAAAAAGGGCAATAATATTGAAGAGAACACACAGAAACCAGACGGAAGTCTTATGACGAAAATCACATACAAGTATGATGAAAAGGATAGGAACATTGAAACATACATCTACGGTTCGGATAGAATCCTTACATATAAATTGACATACAAGTATGACGAAAAGGGTAATATAATTGAAAAGGAAAGTTATCTCATCAGCACATGGACTTTCAAGATTAAATATGATAAAAATGATAATTGGATAGAACAAATTGCATTTAAAGATGGTAAGCCTGATTATATTTTGGAAAGAGAAATTGAATATTATTTAAGTGGTCATGAAAAGATAACTCCCCTACCTTCTAATGCAAGCAGTTCTATAAATTCCGTCGTTCAACCAGAAGAGAAAGCAAAGAGAAAAAAACTGTCCCCACCATTGCTTTTGAGTGAGGAAGAAATACTGTCCAGAGGTGTACCTAGTAATGTCGTAGATGGATATCGTAGTCCCATAGATGGACAAAAATACGATAAATTGTATATATATAATTTATCCGGTGAAATGTTTGCTTTTAAAAAAGGGTTTTGCTATACATATATACGGGCATTTGGTAATGATCCTTCCGTTTATCCAACCGTTGTAGATTTGATATCGCGGGAAGAATTGCCTACTGAAATCCTGAAAAATGGCAGAGAAACAGGGAGCGGATATCAAAGATTTATTACGTATTCAAGTGATTTGGGGGAAAAATGGTTATTATATATATACTTACTTCCTGTTCGTAAATATGATCCAAAAAAAGGGTATTATTCGGAAACACCAACTGACGTTAAGGATTATAGTGTTGGGAGTATTAATTTATTATATACAAATTAGTGTTGTTTTGAGTTGTTATGGGATTCTTCTTGTTACAGTGGCAAAAGTTTGATAATTCCATGTTTGAACGAATTTGACAGTTATCTTTTTGGGGCAAAAATACCAGTTTATCTTCTCTTAACTGGCATTGCACTTTTTTCTAATATATGTAATTTTAGTTATTTTGATTAAAATATATTTTTCTTGATTTTGTTTGAAAATATTATTATAATGTGTATTGTTCAAGTAATTATTTTTGAAAAAGGACATATAAAAATATGAGAAAGATACTTATTATTGAAGACAATAGCCGTTTAACTGAAATGTTGAAAGAATCTTTTGAAGAGGTTGGGTATAGTGTTACAGTAGCTTTAGAAGGGACAGAAGGACTTAATTTGGTGGAAACTGTCAAACCAAATGTGGTTATATTGGACATGAGATTGCAAAATAATTTAGACGGGTTAGAAATATACAAAATTATAATTGAGAAATGTCCTAATATGCCGGTGATAATTTACACTGCATTTGAAGAGTATAGAGAGACGCGTTTCCAGATATCCGCCGGAAAGTACTGCACATTTATCTTAAAGCCGGTTCCTATAGAAAAACTGATTATGGAAGTTGAAAGAGTAATTGGTGACTGTGGAAAAGAAAATTAGATAAAAATCATCTCAAAAACACTCCAAAAATTATTTAAAATGAAAACCTCACATTTTATCAAAGTTATCCACCGGTTAATACTGATTTCAGCAGTAATGATTGTTACATCTCCAAATTGTACATCTATACAAATAACTGATAAAGAAATTGGAGATAAAAACTCTTTAAATAAAGTACTTATTGTTTCGGAAAAAGACGGATTTAAAGACCCGGTAATCTCTAAAATTATAGATATGCTTAAAAAAGACGGCGATTATCTTTTAATTAGCAAGCTAAAAAATATTAATGATAATATCACGAAAAAATATGGAGCTGTAGTTATAGTTAATAGTGTTAAACAGGGGCAGAAAGGCCGTTCTGTAAAAGTGTTTCTAAGTGAACAGGAACAAAAGAAAATAATTCTTTTTAATGCTGTCGGTCCTGAATATTGGAAGTCCAACGTTAATAAAACAGAAGTTGATAATTCCGGTAAAATAGCAAATACTATAGTAGCAAAGGTTCGCTTGCTTTTGTCCCGATAATTTTAATTGAAATACTGCATTATTATACCTTCCAATTTCCAGAAAATATTATGGTAATGTCGTCTTGACATAACAATAAAATTTGATATAATTAATCTGCTTTAGAATACCCTGATTATGGGTTTATTTTTCTATTAGAAAAACTTTTCATTTTAAGTTGGGAATATTTAATGTCGCTTAAAGTAATTGCCGGCATATTAAAGGGAAGAAATATTAAAACCTTACCGGGTTTGCAAACAAGACCTCTTTTAGCAAGAGTTAAAAAATCGCTTTTTGATATTTTAACGCCTAAAATTGTTGATTCATGTTTCTTGGATTTGTTTGCCGGCTTTGGTTCTGTCGGGATAGAAGCATTATCCCGTGGCGCAAGAGAAGTTGTATTTGTTGAAAATGATGCAAAATGCATCAGGATAATTGAAAATAATCTGGAAACATTTGCCATATCCGAAAAAGCAAAGGCAATACAAGCAGATGCTGCTCATCCGGAGTTATTAAATGGTAAATTTGACATAATTTTTGTGGGACCGCCATATGGAACAGCAAATCTTCCCGATATTATAGGAAAAACAGCTAGTATTTTAGCAGATAAAAATGGATTAATAATAGCCCAACATCATATCAGGCAAGTGTTACCTGAAAAAAATGAGGGATTGTCGCTTTATCGTAAAGAAAAATATGGCGATATGCAGTTGTCGTTCTTTACTTTTTCGCAGAATTCCATTTGAGTTATAAAATACATGAATGCGAAAAAGTAACCCCCCTGTCAGTTTTGTCATAGACAAAACTAGGGGGGTAACATCTTGTGTGGTGTTTAACTCAAATAATTTTGTAATAATCTATGAAAAATATTGTAGTTATAAAATACGGTGGTAGTTTGCTGGATGATAAAAATGCAGAAAAGATTATTCTGAAGAATATCATAAATTATGCGAAAAACAATTCTGTCATTGTTGTTCACGGCGGCGGTAAAGAAATATCAAATGCATTGGGTAAAGCGAATATAGAAGTAAAGTTTATAAATGGATTGCGGTATACCGGTAAAAAAGCGATTAATATTGTTGAGAATGTTCTTGAAAATATTCAGTACAGGATTGCTAAAAAATTGAATAATGCGGTTGCCATAAAAAAAGTGGTTATAGGAAAAAGAATAAAAGAATTGGGTCATGTCGGCAGGTTTGTGTCTGCAAAAATCCCTGAAATACAGAAAGTTTTGTCTGATAAGAAAATTGCAGTAATTTCACCGGTGGGCAAAACTATAACCGGACAGATACTTAATTTAAACGCTGATGAAGTTGCCGGTGGTGTCGCTTCAAATATCAAAGCACAGAAATTGTTGTTTTTTACCGATGTAAAAGGTGTTCTTGATAATAATAAAAAGACGATTCCTGTAATAAAAGTCTTGGAAATAAAAAAGTTAATTGCTAAAAAAATAATTACCGGCGGTATGATACCAAAAATTCAGGGTTGTGCCAAAGCGGTAAAAAATGGTGTAAGGGAAGTTGATATTTATAATATAAATCTTAAAGGAACAAAAATATTATAAAATTTGGGAGGAGAAGTGAATTATTCTGATTTAGAGAAAAAATATATTTTTCAAACATATAAAAGAAATCCGGTTTTGTTTGTTAAGGGTAAAGGTAAGTATCTCTGGGACGACAAGGGTAAAAAATACTTGGACTTTTTTTCCGGACTTTCAGTATGTTCTGTGGGGCATTGTCATCCGAAAGTAGTAGAAGCAATTAAAAAGCAGAGTGAAAAACTAATTCATACCTCAAATTTATATTATTTAAAACCGCAGATTGAACTTGCAAAAATGTTATCAGGGATGTTTTTTGGCGGCAAAGTATTCTTTTCTAATTCCGGCGCGGAAGCAAACGAGTGTGCAATAAAACTGGCAAGAAAATGGGGAAGTATAAATAAAAATGTTAAGAATAAAGCTGGAAGATATGAAATAATTGCATTCAATGATTCTTTTCATGGAAGAACAATTGCAACTCTTTCAGCGACAGGACAGAAAAAATTTCACAAGGATTTTAACCCGTTTTTAAGCGGGTTTAAGTTTGCCGAGTTTAATAATATAGCTTCTGTGAAAAAACAAATTACCGGGAAAACCTGTGCTATATTAATTGAACCGGTTCAAGGCGAAGGCGGTATTAACATTGCTGAAAAAGGATTTTTGAAAGAACTTAGAAAAATATGCGATAAAAATAAATTGCTTCTTATTTTTGACGAGATTCAATGCGGACTTGGAAGAACAGGTAAAATGTTTGCATATGAAAATTATGGTGTTGAGCCGGATATTTTAACAATTGCCAAGTCGTTAGGCGGAGGATTGCCTATTGGTGCAACGGTTGCAAAACCGAATATTGCAGATACATTGAAATATGGTGACCATGGTTCTACTTTTGGCGGTAACCCTGTATGTTGTTCCGCAGCTATTGAAGTTTTAAAAATTGTAAGTAACAAGAAATTACTGAAAAACATCAAAGAAGTCGGGGAATATTTTATATTAAAACTAAAAGGGCTTCAGAATAAACATAGTAGTATCATAAAAGATGTCAGGGGCATCGGGTTAATGATTGGGATTGAGCTTAAGATTGAAGGTAAGGGAATTGTTAGTAAATGTCTGGAAAAAGGGCTTCTAATAAATTGTACGCAGGATAAGATTCTTAGGTTTTTACCGCCGCTTATAATTAATAGAAAAGATGTAGATACAGTCATAGATATTCTTGATGATGTATTAAATGCACAGACGTCTGTTTAACCCCTCACCTCTCTCCTCTCCCCATAGGGTAGAGGAGGAAAAGCGAGGTGCCTTCTCCCCTGTGGGGAGAAGATGAAAGATGAGGGGTTAATAATAAGGTTTTTAGCGTACGGGACTGTTATCCAACTATTTAATAAATACTAATGGCGAATGTTTTTTTAGGACTTGGTTCGAATAAAGGGTATAGAAAGAGGAATATTTTAAAAGCTATAGAACTTCTAAAGAAAAGCGGGCAGAAAGTATTGAAAACATCTTCAATATATGAAACTAAACCTTACGGTTATAGAAAACAAAAGAAATTTTTAAATGCAGTTATAAAATTGAAAACGGTGTTATCGCCCGGATATTTTCTAAACCTTTGTAAAAGAATTGAAAAAGAAATCGGCAGGAAAAAAAGTTTCAGGTGGGGACCGCGGGAAATTGATTTAGATATTTTGTTTTTTGATAATAAAATTATAAAAAGTAAAAAACTTACAATTCCACATAAGGACTTATATAACAGAGATTTTGTTCTAATTCCCCTATCAGAAATTGAACCCAAATTTGCAAAACTACGCAAATTTTGAAAACCGGTTGCATAGATATGTCGTAAGATTTTAACCTGCCTACCGTCAGGCAGGTTTATGAAATCATAGTTTTTGTATTTCTTCAACAAAAACTAATTAAAAAATATATGAGCATGATACCATATTGGTTACAAAATGTCGTTTTAATATGTATAGCTGCCTCCGTTGTATATATATTATGGCTTTCCATTCTTTTCTTTAAAAAGAAAGCAAGAGAACTCGAACGGCTGAATAGCGATTTAAAATTAATACAGAATCTTTCAAAGGATATTACAGCTACACTCGAAATGAGAGACCTTTTGCCTCAGATAATGGATGCATTTGCTAAAGCAAGCAATGTAACCAAAGGCTCGATAATGCTCATGAACGAAGAAACACAAACATTGGAAATAAAGGCAGGTATTGGGCTGTCACCGCATGCTTATGATGTTGTTAAAATGAGACTTGCCGAGGGAGTAGCAGGTGTAGTTGCTGCAACTTGTGAATCAATACTTATTGATGACACAAGCAAAGAAAAATATCTTTATATGGATTTTAAATCAGATGAACAAAAACCCCGCCCAAAAGAGACGCTTTTATGTTTGCCGTTAATTTTTAAGGGACATGTCTTAGGGGTCGTATCGCTTGATAAAAAAATAGGCGGAGAGAAATTTTCAGAATATGATAGGAGGATAACAGCAATACTTGCTAACCAGGCAGCCGTTGCAATCCAAAATGCGAGATTATATGAAAACGCGATTACTGATGGTCTGACAGAACTTTATATACACAAGTATTTCCATAACCGTCTTGAGAAAGAAATGGATCGTGCCAAAAGGTTTAACCAGACAATTTCGTTAATTATGTTTGATATAGATTATTTTAAAAATTTTAATGATGTTTATGGTCACCAGGTTGGCGATCTTGCATTAGTTCACTTGTCTAAAATATTAAGAAATACAATGCGATTAAGCGATATATTAGCAAGATATGGCGGAGAAGAATTTGCAGTTATACTTATTCCTGACCCTAAAATGGAACAGACAGTTGAACTTGTAAAAAGTATTGCAGAACGGCTTAGAAAAAATGTTGAAAATTCACCGCTCGAGATTAAAGGTCAAAAACTTAAAATTACCATAAGTATTGGTATTGTTTCCTGGCACGGGGAAAAGAGGATTGATAAAGACAAACTGATAAAAATGGCGGATGATGCTCTTTATACTGCAAAGAGAAGCGGTAGAAACCGTGTTTGTGTTTGGGAAGAAATGATTGTAAATATGCCCTAACCGGCAGTTTTTCATTGTTTTTTATGGTTTTTTTGATATAATATCAAAGATATTTGGAGGATTATCGTGAAAATCGTTCTTGCATATTCAGGCGGGTTGGATACATCTATTATTATAGAGTGGCTGAAAGAAGTGTATAATGCTGAAGTAATTGCCTGTATTGTTGATGTGGGGCAAACAGATGAAAAGCTTTCAGAAATCAAGAAAAAGGCAATAAAAACCGGTGCTTCAAAAGCATACATTATTGATGCTAAAAAAGAATTTGTTGAAAAATACATTTTTAGAGCGGTAATGGCAAATGCAATTTATGAAGGCAAATATTATCTTGCCACCTCGCTTGCAAGACCCCTAATTGCAGAAAAAATTATAGATATTGCTAAAAAAGAAAATGCAGGTGCAGTCGCTCATGGTGCAACAGGTAAAGGTAACGACCAGGTAAGATTTGAACTTACATTTAAAGCATTAATGCCTTCAGTGAAAATTATTGCTCCATGGAGAGAGTGGGAATTGAAATCAAGACAGGATGAAATAGATTATGCAAAAAAGCGCGGTATTCCGGTTCCTGTTTCTAAAGAAAAACCATATTCTTCTGATGCAAATATCTGGCATATTTCATATGAAGGCGGAATTTTGGAAAACCCGGACAATTCGCCGGATGAAAATATGTTTCAAATGACAGTTTCACCGGAAAAAGCGCCTGATAAACCTACTATAATTGATGTTTATTTTGAAAAAGGTGTTCCTGTGAAAATTGACGGTAAAAAGTATGGTCCGGTTGAAATTGTGGAAAAATTAAATTTACTCGGTGGCAAAAATGGTGTCGGCAGGTGCGATATTGTTGAAAATCGGCTTGTCGGTATAAAATCCAGGGGTGTTTATGAGTCACCGGCTGCGGTAATACTTTATACTGCGCACAAGGAAATAGAATCGCTGGTTTTAGACAGAGAAACCGCTCATTTTAAGGAGATTTTAACTCAAAAATACTCTGAAATAATATATTATGGTTTATGGCACTCGCAATTAAAGAAAGCGATAGATGGATTTATAGACCAGACACAAAAGAATGTTACCGGTTCGGTCAGGTTAAAACTTTATAAAGGTAATTGTATTGTAATGGGAAGGACTTCCAAGAACTCGCTTTACTGGGAGAAACTCTCAACATTTGAAGAAGAAGATATTTATAACCAGAAAGATGCAGAAGGATTTATAAATCTTTTCGGTTTGCCGTTAAAGGTAGAAGCAATCCTAAGAAAAGGCGCTCAGAAGTAAGAATCGTCGTAGAGTCATAGAGTCGTAGCGTCATAAGATCGAAGACGCAAAGACTCAACGACACTAAGACCCAACGACCCTATGACGCAAGAGGTTTTTTATGGATTTCAAAAACTTTGTTTCGTCTATTAGTTATGATGTTAAGCTTGCTAAATATGATATTTTAGGGAGTGTTGCTCATACAAAGATGCTTGCCAAGTGCAGAATTATATCTCAAAAGGATTCTGCAAAAATAGTTAAGGGGCTTCTTTCAATATTGAATGATTATGAGAAGGGGAAGGTAAAATTTACCGGCGAAGATATTCATACTTCTATTGAAAGTGAACTTAAAAAAAGAATCGGTGAAATTGCCGGAAAAATGCACACTGCAAGAAGCAGAAACGACCAGGTAGTGCTTGCTGAGCGGTTATATGTTAAAGATGAAATAAAAATAATTATTGGAAAGATTGATAATTTAATAGAAGTTGTTAAAAAAGTTGCAAAAAAATACCAGAATGTGATTATGCCGGGTTTTACACACATGCAAAACGCCCAGCCGGTGCTTTTTAGCCATTGGTTTTTGGCATATGGATGGATGTTGAAAAGAGATAAAGAGCTGTTGTCTGATTGTTATAAAAGAGTGGATGTTCTTCCGTTGGGTTCGGCTGCTTTCGCTGGGACGGAATTTCCGATTGATAGAAATTTTACAGCAAAACAGCTTAATTTTTCAAAAATATCCCAAAATTCAGTGGATGCTGTTTCAGATAGGGATTTTATAATTGAATTTTCATTTGACTGCGCGTTGTTATCAATGCACTTATCAAGACTTGCCGAGGAAATTATAATCTGGTCATCACAGCAGTTTGGATTTATTGAGTTGTCGGGTAAATTTGTTACAGGGTCATCAATTATGCCCCAGAAAAAAAATCCTGATTTTGCCGAGCTTTTAAGAGGGACAACAGGTCAGGTTTACGGGAATTTAATTTCACTTTTAACAATGATGAAAGGATTGCCGTTATCCTACAACAGGGACATGCAAAAAGACAAAGAACCGCTTTTTAGTTCTGCTGAAACCATAGAAAATATGCTGGATGTTTCCGCCGGGATGATTGATTCTATGAAAGTCAATCAGGGGAAAATGCTTACTGCCTGCAAAAATGGTTTTATTCTGGCGACTGACATTAGCAATTATCTTGTGTTAAAAGGGATTCCTTTCAGGAGTGCACATGGTATTGTAGCAAAGGTTGTCGAGTATTGTATTAAGAACAAAAAATCATTTGATGAATTATCGATTTCTGAATGGTCAAAATTTTCAAGTAAATTTGATTCATCTGTATTTAAGGTTCTGGATTATAAAAAAGCGATTGAAAAGAAAAAATCATATGGTTGTACATCTTTTGAATCAGTAAAAAACCAGTTAAAGAAATTATGAAAAAACTTTGTCTAATATCTTTGTTATTGATTTCAACTTGTCTTTATTCTCAACAACTCACGGAGAGAGTTTTATCTTTAGAAGATAGTATTAATCTTGCTATTTCTAACAGCCAGCAGCTTCTTTCTGCTGAACAAGATATAAATATTGCAAAACAACGGCTGAAAGAAGCGCGGTCAATAATGTACCCGCAGCTTGAATTTAATACAAATTTTTCAAGATTTAAAGCTGAAAGCCCGCTTCTTCTTTCTCCGGTTCTCGGTAATACGATTTTACCTCAAAAAATATATAATAATATCGGTGAAATAGAAAATTATTATACGACAAAAATTTCATTGTCCCAGATAGTATGGAGCGGGGCAAAACTAAGTACGACAAAAAAATTTGCAGATGCAGAACTCAAAGCAGCTGAAAGTGATTATGAAGCGACAAAAAACAGGACGAAAGCTTCCGCTCAGGAAGAGTTTTACAGGCTTTTATCAATTCAAAAAAAAATGGATATTTGTAAGTCTGTAACAGAGTCTATGGCAGATAAAAAAAGCAATGGATTAAATAATAAAGATAAGTTTTTAACTGAACGAATTTTAGAAAGAATAAGGTCAGCTGAAGAAAAAATTAAAAAGGATTTTGAGGTGACAAAAATAGATTTTCTTAATGCTATCGGAATAGAATTTAGTACTATATTTACGATAAAGGGTGATTTGGAATACAAAAAAGAAAAAGTAAGTGTGGATTTAAATAAATGTATTGCATGGGCGATGGAATATAGACCCGAACTTAAAAAAACAGAGATACAGGAACAGATGGATGCTTTATCGGTTAATTTATCGCTTTCCGGAAGATACCCGACAATTGCAGTCGGGGGAAATTATCAGCTTGAGGACACTCAATTACCTTTCGAAAAAAAATCCTGGAATGCAACAGTTAACTTGACACTTCCTATATTTGATGGTTTTGGTCAGTTCGCCAGAATTAAACAAAGGAAATATCAATACAGAAAAGCACAGATTAACAAGGCGAATATTTCAGATTCTATAAGAGCCGAAGTAAGAAAAGCTTTTATTGAGTACGAATATACTATAAAGCAGTATGAACAAAAAAGTAAAGATATGGAGTCGGGTTCTGTTTCAACGGAAGAAATGCTGAAAAATCTTTCATATCAGGATTATGTCGAAATTTCCGAAGTAGTTATGAATTCGAAAATAGAGTATGTCGATACGATTAAAGATGTTATTATTGCAAAAATTGAACTTGAAAATGCCATCGGAAGAAGTATTGACTGATAATGTGTTTAGCCGTTATCTATTAAAACTTTTACTGCTCACTGGCTGCTATTTATTACTCACTTCTTTTTGTTTTCCTGCCCAAAATGATAATTTAATTAGAGAATTGTTATGGAAGGATTTTCTATCTTTAAATAATAATCGTCCTAAAATTGCTGTTGTGTTGGGTGGAGGCGGTGCCCGGGGTTTTGCGCATGTCGGTGTTTTGAAAGCACTCCTGGAAAATAAAATTCCTATTGATATTATTGTAGGTACAAGTGCCGGTGCGCTGGTTGGAGGACTTTATGCGTCGGGCATGGAAATACCGGAAATAGAAAACATGGGGCGTGATATTGGTTGGAATAAAATATCAAATCTTTCTTTAATTAGACTTTTTACGCTTATAACTTCTGAATCGCTTTTAAGTACTGAAAAATTAGAAAAATATCTTGAAAAGTATATCGGCAAAAAGAGATTTGATGAATTAAAAATTCCGTTTGCATGTGTCGCTTGTGATATTAAAACCGGCGAAAGAATAGTTTTTAAAGATGGTGAAGTTGCTTTTGCAATGAGAGCGTCATCAACGTTTCCGGGGGTTTTTAAACCAGCTGAATACAGGCACCGGTTGCTTATTGATGGCGGCATAGTAGATAATTTGCCTATTGATATTGCAAAAGTTATGGGCGCTGATTTTATAATTGCTATCTATCCGCAAATGGATTATTCTTTGTTTGAAATAACAAATGTTTTAACAACATTGAATCAGGTCATAAACATACAGGGTGGTTTTTTAGTATCTAAACAGTTAAATGACGCTGATTTTCTTATAACCCCAAATGTGAAAAATGTCAGTCCGATAGATCTTGATAAATCGCAGGAATGTATTGAGGTAGGGCTTACTACTACAAGGAGTAAGGCGACTGATATAAAAGATAAGATTCTGGAAAGATTTATCAGTGAAGTAGCTTTAAAAAAATGATGAGAAAAATATTTTTAATTTTTGGTTTTATGTTTGCACTTTTAGTTTATCTTCATGCTGATATGGAAAAAACAGCAGAAGAAAAAACAACGGCAATATATACAACCGGGGCAAAATCAAAAAAAGAAAAGATTGCATTTTATGTTTCAAAAGGTGACGAATATTTGCTGCGTAGCGAGTATAGTTACGCGATTGATTTCTACACTAAAGCAAAAGAAATAAAAGAAAAAAATTCAGAAGTACTTTTTAGATTAGGTGAGGCGTATAGATTGGCTGATATGAAAAATGAAGCGATAAATTCATATAATAAAGCATTGAAGTATGGAGCGAAAGATACGCGAATTTTTCTTGGGTTAGGTGCCATTTATAAAGTGAAATATTTATATGAAAAATCTGAAGAATATTATAAGAAAGCATTGGAAATGGAAAAAAACAATATAATCGCGATAAAAGGTTTAGCTGAAATTTATGGAAACGAAGGAAAATATTCCGAAGCAATCAATTTTTATCATAAAGAGTTTCAGATAATGCAATCTGATGAGATAAAGTTAAATCTCGCACTACTATACATTTTAAGCAATAATTATGAAGAAGCAAGGAAATATGTTAATACTATATCCGGCCAGTCTTCTGACCGTCAGGAAGGAAATAATATTTTAAACGGCTATTTAAGCATAGGGAAAAATCTAAATAGTGCAATTTCACAGTTAAGTTCTGCTAACGAGCATCTTCTATTAGCGATGACATATATAAAGAAAAATGATTTTGTAAATGCAAAAAGTAATCTTAATATTTTGATAAATCAGACGGAAGATACTCTTTCCAGAAAACTTGCAATAGTACTTTATAAAAGTATTAAGTGAGTATTTGATTTACTTTCTGTAGCTGCCCGCCAACGGTTCAGTGGCGGGCTTAATTTGATGTATAGGAATTTCAATGTTATCACGCCGAGAGCGTGAAACTACAATTTAATTATAGGTTTGTAGTTGTCGCCAGACCCTTGGCAAGCCTAATTTGAAAGACGTAGGCGCCACTACAATCCTGATGTAGTTGCCGACCTTGGTCGGCATTGGTCTGATGTATATTTTATCACAAAGAGGTGGTTATGTTAAAATATAAAAATAGTATATTGTTTGCTGACGGTGTATTGGTATCGGGTATCGCAGAAAAAGTCGGTACTCCATTTTATCTTTATAGCAGGGAAAAACTTCTTGAAAATTATAAAGAATTTGATAAAGCATTTTCTAAAACAAAACATATTGTATGTTTTGCGGTAAAGGCAAACGAGAATCTTCAATTGCTAAAAATTCTTGCTAAAAATAGCTGTGGGTGTGATATCGTTTCTCTTGGTGAATTAAAACTTGCAATTTCCGCAGGCGTCAATCCTAAAAAAATAGTTTTTTCAGGTGTCGGTAAAAGGGACGATGAAATCAGAGAAGCAATTAAGTCGGATATTTTGATGTTCAATGTTGAATCAATACCCGAATTATACAGAATTGATAAAATTGCAAAATCCCTTAAAAAAATTGCCAGAATATCATTCAGGATAAATCCGGATATTGATGCCAAAACACATCCGCATATAACTACCGGTCTTGCACATAATAAATTCGGATTGTGTTTTGACGAGGCTTATAGCGGTTATCTTTTAGCAAAGAAACTTAAAAATATCGAAATCGTCGGTATTTCACTTCATATCGGTTCACAGATAACAGATATAAGTCCATTCAGCCTTTCTTCAAAAAAGGTATCAGAATATATTAAGAAACTTTCCAGTTCAGGTATAAAATTAAAATATATTGATATGGGTGGAGGGCTTGGTATAAAGTACAAAGATGAAAAAATCATCAGCCCGTCGGATTATGCAAGAGCCGTCGTTTCACATTTGCCTGAGAATCACACTGTTATATTAGAACCCGGAAGGTTTTTGGCGGGCAATGCCGGTGTATTGGTTGCAAAAATAATTTATATTAAGAAAACTTCAAAAAAGAATTTTCTGATACTGGATGCCGGTATGAATGATTTAGTCAGACCTGCTATCTACGATGCATATCATGAAATAATTCCTGTTACATTGAGAAAAGGTCCAAAGTATAACTGGGATATTGTCGGTCCGATTTGCGAGTCATCAGATGTTTTTGCAAAAGACCGCAACATGTTGCCGGTTTTGGAAGGCGATTTACTTGCTATCTTGTGTTCCGGTGCATATGGTTATTCTATGTCGTCAAATTATAATATGCGTCCTCAGCCGCCGGAAGTGCTTGTGGAAAGTAAAAAATGGAGAATAATAAGAAAAAGGGAAAAGGTGTCGTTTTGAACCCCCTCAACTCTTTCTTCTCCCCTAAGGGGAGAAGATGAAAGATGAGGGGAAGATTATAAGATTTTTAATGGACAGGGGTGGTTATGAATGTAAATTTTACAAAAATGTCAGGCAGTGGAAATGATTTCATTGTAATTGACAACAGGGAAAAAATCGTAAAAAATCCGTCAGATTTTGCTAAAAAGTATTGCCACAGGAAATTCGGTATTGATGCTGACGGACTTTTACTAGTTGAAAAATCAAAAACAGCGGATTTTAAAATGCGGTATTACAATTCTGACGGTTCTTTTGCATCATTTTGCGGAAACGGGTCAAGATGTATTGCTTTATTTGCATATCTTAAGAAAATTGCACCACAAAAAATGAGATTTGATTCAGATGCCGACATAATATCTGCTGAAATTGTGTCTAGCTGCAAAGAAGAGTTTTGTTATGATGTAAAGGTTAAAATGCCTCAGCCTAAAGATATAAGACAGGATTTGAATGTGAATGTTGAAAATAAAATATTCAAAGTATCATTTATAAATACAGGTGTTCCTCATGCAGTAATTTTTGTCAAAAACATAAAAGATATCGATGTTAATGATTTAGGCAAAAAAATTAGATGGCATAAAGAGTTTAAGCCCGAAGGTACTAATGTAAATTTTGTTCAGGTTACCAATAAGAGTAGTTTGCATGTCAGAACCTACGAAAGAGGCGTGGAAGCTGAAACCCTCGCTTGCGGGACAGGTGTGGTTGCGTCAAGCGTCATTTCAATTTTGAAAGAATATGTTTCATCAAAGGTAAACGTTTTAACCCAGGGTGGCGAAATTCTTAAAGTATATTATGAAGAAGGAAAAATACATTTTGAAGGTAAAGTATCTTCGATATTTGAAGGACAAGTAAAGATATAACAATATTATTTGAATCGCTGATGTAATTCGCAGTTTAAATATTTCAATGTAGCTGCATTAAGGTAAGGATATAATTATGAATTTTTTAGAACTTGTTAAAAAAAGACAGAGTGTAAGGAAATATTCTACTAGACCTGTCGCAAGGGAAATAATAGACCGGTGTTTGGAAGCAGCTCAACTGGCTCCGTCAGCCTGCAATTCCCAGCCCTGGAGTTTTATAGTTATAGAAAATGAAGAAACCAGAAAAAAAGTTGCCGATGCAGCATTTTCAGGTATTTATTCCTCAAATTCTTTTGCAAAATCTGCACCTGTTTTAATAGTTGTTGTTACAGAACATTCAAAATTTATCGCAGCTCTCGGTGGTTATTTCAGAGGTACTCAGTATAATCTTATTGATATCGGGATTTCTTGTGAACATTTTATTCTTCAGGCAGCTGAGGAAGGAGTAGGTACCTGCTGGCTGGGATATTTTAATGAAAAAGCAGTGAAAAAGGTTTTAAATATACCTAAGGGAAAAAAAGCAGATATTATAATAAGCATGGGTTATCCCGAAAATGAAAAGTTAAGGGAAAAATCAAGAAAATCAATAAACGAAATAAGAAAATACATATAATGCATTAATTAATCTAAAAAATTTAGTTTTTCACTATCCGCCACCGAATCAATGGCGGACAAAACTAAATTTTTCAGCAATACGTTTCAATAAAATTTAACCTTATAAAAGGGTAGAGGTAAAGATGAGGAGAAGAGAGGAGTAAAAAATGTTTGATAAATTAAAGCAGTTGAAACAAATTAAAGAATTACAAACTGCGCTTTCTAATGAAAAGGCAGAAGTTGAAAAGAATGGAGTAAAAGTAGTTATAACCGGTAGATTAGAGGTTGAAAGTGTCCAGATTAATCCTGCACTAAACAAAGAAGAACAAGAAAAGATTTTAAAAGATTGCTTCAACGAAGCAGTAAAAAAAATTAATCTTCAAATTGTCCAAACAATGTCAAAAATACCCGGGTTAAATCATTGATTTAACCCGCCCCCCCGTCATGCTTTCAAAGAAAGCAGGGGGGAACCAAAGTAATTCTATCTTTACAAAATGCAGTTTTAATGTGTATTCAAAAATTGAACTAATTATCGGTGATATTACCAAAGTTGAGGTTGATGCAATTGTCAACGCAGCAAATAAATCACTTCTCGGGGGTGGCGGCGTTGATGGTGCGATTCACAGGGCAGCCGGACCAAAACTTTTGGAAGAATGTAAAAAACTCAACGGTTGTAAAACAGGTGAAGCAAAAATAACAAGTGGTTATAACCTGCCGGCAAAATATGTTATCCACACTGTAGGTCCGGTGTGGAAAGGCGGCACTTCCGGTGAAGAACAGTTACTAAAATCTTGTTATAAAAATTCTTTGGAATTGGCATTAGAAAACAAAATTAAATCCATTGCCTTTCCGTCAATTTCAACCGGTGTTTATAGATTTCCAATAGAAAAGGCAGCACCTGCCGCTTTGGAAGAAGTAAAAAATTTCATTATAAATACAAAGAGTATTAATTTAGAAAAAATAGTTTTTGTTTTGTTCTCAGACAAAGATTTTAAGATATATAATAGTTTCTATAGTGAAATTATTGGCAGTATGTAAGTTATTCTAAAGACTGTCATTGGCATGCGATTGTGTTGCAATGTCATTGCGAGCGTTAGCGAAGCAATCTCATAAAATGTAGTTTGTCTAAGACGGGATTGCCACGCTCCCTTTGGTCGTTCGCAATGACAAACTGAGTAGTTTTTAGATATCTATAAGATGTTTGAGTTTAGCTTGACCAACAGATAACAAATTTTGTAGAATATAGACATTAGGGGGTTGTATGTTTGAAGGAAGTTATGTTGCTATTGTTACTCCGTTTAAAAATGGAAAAGTTGATTTTGAAAAATTGAAGGAATTAGTTGAATTCCATATCAAAAATGGGATGACCGGAATTGTGCCTTGCGGAACAACCGGAGAGTCAGCTACGCTTTCATATGAAGAGCATGAAAAGGTCATCGATGTTGTTGTAAAGGCCGTAGCCGGTAGAATCAAAGTTATTGCCGGAACTGGTTCAAACAGCACATCCGAGACGATTGAGATGACAGATTTTGCAAAAAAAGCCGGTGCTGATGGAGTGCTTATTGTAGCTCCATATTATAATAAACCAACTCAAAAAGGGCTTTATCTGCATTTCAAAAAAATAGCGGAAGAAATTAATATTCCGATAATGATGTATAATATACAGTCAAGGACGGCCGTCAATATAGAACCTGAAACAATTGCCAAAATTCATTCAGATTGCAAGAATATAGTTGCTGTAAAAGAAGCAAGCGGTTCTCTTGAGCAGATGACAAAAATTCGTTTGTTGTGTCCAAAAATGGATATGCTTTCTGGTGACGATGCGTTAACGCTTCCAGTATTGTCTATTGGCGGAAAAGGTGTTGTCTCTGTTGTAGCTAATATTGTTCCTAAAGACATTTCGGACATGGTTGGAGCTTATTTAAGCGGAGATATTGAAAAAGCAAAAAATCTTCATTACAAGCTTTTTGATTTAGTAAAAGCTATGTTTATTGAAACAAACCCGATTCCTGTAAAAACAGCAATGGGGCTTGTTGGTTTGTGCTCTGATGAATTGCGGCTTCCTATGTGTTCTATGGATGAAAAAAACAAAACAAAACTTGTTAAAACAATGAAGGACTACGGATTGAAAGTTAAATGATACCGGGACAAATTTTTTCAGTAATAATTTTTTCAGTAATGTTTATTGCTATTATGGCTGAGAAATGGCACAGGTATATTTCTGCTTTAGTTGGTGCGATTTTAACAATAATTTTTGTTTTTAAGACACCTGATGCTATTCTTTGGGTGCTTAACTTAAAAGAAATTTTTCAATCATCTTTTTGGATAATAAAAGGAATTAAGGGAGAAGCTTCACACGGTATCAACTGGCAGACAATAATTTTTATTGCCGGTATGATGACAATGATAGAAGGACTTACAAGAGTAGGTTTTTTCAGGTGGTTATGTCTTTATGTAGCAAAACTGGTTAAATATAAGGTAATTCCGATATTTATAGCATTTATGCTGCTTTCAGGTTTTTTGTCAATGTTCATTGACAGTATTACCGTGTTATTGTTCCTTGCATCAGTTACGATAGAACTTGCAAAACTTTTGAAATTTGACCCTGTACCTGTAATTATAGCGGAAATCTTTGCTGCCAACACAGGCGGAAGCGCAACAATGTGCGGTGACCCGCCTAATATTATTATAGGGACCTCATTTGGATTCTCGTTCTTTGATTTCTTAAAAAACACAGGAGTAATTGCCTGGATAGGAATAGTTTTTACGATAATTTTCTTTTACTTTGCATTTAGAAAATTGCTAAAATCAAAGAATGCTGATGACAGCAGTTATCAGCATAAATCTGCGGTTAACGGGTTTCAAATCAGCGGTAATCAGCGTTTTAATAAATATCCTGAACCCAGGAAAGCGATTGCACATTATCAATTGTTTGTAGTTTATTCTGTTGTGTTTTTAGTCATAGTAGTTTTACTTGTTACGCATAGCTGGACAGGGCTTTCAGTTGCTTTTATAGGTTGTATTGCAGCAGCTCTTACCCTTGCTTGTGCGTATAAATCGCATCACAAGATTATTCGTAAAATTGATTGGAAGACATTATTATTCTTTGTCGGGCTTTTTGTCTGTGTCGGCGGGATGGAATATACGGGTGTACTGAAATTACTTGCCGACTGGATAGGCAGAGTATCAAAAGGCAATGCCTTCCTTGTTGTTTCAATAATTTTATGGACTTCCGCATTTGCGTCTGCAATAATTGATAATATTCCTTTTGCAGCGACAATGGTACCTGTAGTATTTAATCTATCAAAAACAGGGATCCCTTTAGGGTCGTTAAGCTGGGCGCTTGCATTAGGGACTGATATAGGCGGTAATGGTACACCGATTGGTGCCTCAGCAAATGTTGTTGGAATTGCAATTGCAGAAAAGAAAGGTTATAAAGTCGGCTGGCCTAGATATTGTAAATATGCATTCCCCGCAATGGTAATAGTTGTAGCGCTTTGTAATGTGTATTTATATTTAAGATATTTTTGACCGAATTGAAAGAACCCCTCAACTCTTTCTTCTCCCCATAGGGGAGAAGATAAAAGATGAGGGGGATTATAAGATTTTTAGCGGTCAGGTCTAAAACATAGATTACTTAATAGATAATCAAATTAGGAGAATATTATGCTGAAACTTACTGTTTGTGGTGCTGCCGGGAAAATGGGGAAAATGATTATTGAAAGAGCGCTTGCTGACGGCAGTTTTGTTTTGTCAGGTGCAATAGAATCACAGGGGCATCCCGCTATCGGTCAAACAATTGACAAGATTAAAATTACAGATAATTTTGATGCAGCTGTAAAATTATCGGATGTAATAATTGATTTTACATCTCCGGATGCAACGTTAGAGCATTTAGAAATTGTGCGTGTAAACAAAAAAGCGCTCGTTATCGGGACAACAGGAATTTCAGAAAGCGGAATTAAGAAGATAGAGAATACTTCTAATGAAATCCCGATTATTTTTAGTCCTAATATGTCTATTGGTGTAAATTTGTTATTCAAACTGGTTAATGAAATAGCGGATGTTTTACCTGACTATGATGTTGAAATTATTGAAGCACATCACAATCAGAAGAAGGACTCACCGTCAGGCACAGCACTGAAACTCGCAGATATTATTTCTAAAAAACTCAAATTATCAAAAGTTTACGGCAGGTTTGGTAACGTGGGCCTGCGTAAAAAGGAAATTGGAATCCATTCTGTGCGTGCCGGTGATATAGTCGGTGACCATACTGTAATTTTTGCAGGAGCCGGCGAGCAGGTTGAAGTTGTCCACAAAGCACATTCCCGTGAAACATTCGCAGTAGGTGCTGTTAAAGCCGCAAAATGGCTTTCCGGAAAGAAACCCGGTCTTTACAGTATGCAAAACGTATTAGGATTGTAATAAATGGAAAAAGCAGTTCTTTCTTCTCCCCCTGTGGGAGAAGATGAAAGATGAGGGGAAATATAAAGTCCTTATTATGATTTATAAATTTACAAAGAAACCATCAAAAGTTGTTGCTGTCGGGTTAAACTACATTAATCATGCGACAGAATTAAAAATGAAACTTCCGGATGAACCTATAATATTTATTAAACCGGTAACATCCGTAATCTGGAACAACCAAAAAATAAAATACCCGAAGATGTCCAAACAGGTTGATTACGAAGCAGAATTGGGTATAGTTATCGGAAAACAATGCAAAAATATTTCAGAAAAAGAAGCCAAGAAATATATTCTCGGATATACCTGCGTTAATGATGTTACAGCGCGGGACTTGCAAAGAAAAGACGGCCAATGGACAAGAGCGAAATCATTTGACACATTTTGTCCAATCGGACCGCACATCGTTTCCGGGATTGCAAATCCGAATAATCTGAATATTGAACTTTTCCTGAACGGCGAATTAAAACAATCTTCCAATACAAAAAATCTTATTTTTAAAGTCGAAGAACTCGTTTCGTTCATATCAAAAATTATGACACTTGAAAAATACGATGTAATAGCAACCGGAACCCCTTCAGGTATAGGTCCCGTGAAAACCGGCGATAAAATAGAAGTAAAAATAGAAAAAATCGGCACCCTAATTAATTGTGTTGAATAAATTAGGAATATTCGTTGGTTTTTGTAGTCGCAGAGCTTGCTCTGCTTCCGTTGTCGGAGGCTAATTAACATGAAAGAATTTTTAAAAAAAACTTGGTTATATTTACAAAGCATTTTTTCTGATGAAGAAGACCCTAACGAACCAATTTATGACCCCGTTCACATTGCTTCTATGGTTGTTCTTACGCTTTTTGGGATTACTATTTTATTCTGGCTTTTCTGGTCATTACTCGTTTATAAAGGCGGGCTCATAGAAAAAGTCCTCCCGTTTTTAAGCGTTATTTTCACATCTAAAACACTCGCCAGTTATGGTTACGAGGGTTATCCATACGAGATGGGCATATTCGACGGTTGGATAACAAATGTAGTAGCACTTTTATTTTTATGCCTCCTGGTTTGGCGCATAGTGTATATATTGGGAAGAAATAAAAACGTTACACAAGATTGAGTATGACAAAAAACGTTCAAACACAACATTATCAGACACTTATTAAAAGTATTGGAGAATTACTTAACCAGGGTCGTCAGCGAGCATATTCTCAAGTTAATAATATTCTTGTTGAAACTTATTGGGATATTGGCAGAGAAATTGTGGAATATGAACAAAAAGGAAATGAACACGCAGAATATGGTTCAGAATTGTTAAACCGGCTTTCGTCCGATTTGCGCACCAAATACGGGAAAGGTTTTAGTAGAAGAAATGTATTGGATATGAGGCGATTTTATCTTGTGTATCCGATTCGGCAGACACTGTCTGCCAAATTAACATGGAGTCACTATGTTTTATTGTTGAGTGTTGGAAATGACTTGGCTCGAGGATTTTATATGCAACAATCAGTTAAGGAAAACTGGTCGGTACGTGAACTTGAACGCCAGGTAAATTCCATGCTTTTTGAACGTCTTGCGCTAAGCAAAAAGAAAAAAGCCGTGCTTGATATGTCCAATAAAGGACACATAGTAGAAAATGAAAAAGATATCATAAAAGAACCATATGTGCTTGAATTTCTTAATATTCCTCAAAGTCATAAATATTCCGAAAAAGAACTTGAACGAAAAATCATAGACAATATTCAAATGTTTCTTCTTGAATTAGGTAAAGGTTTTGCCTTTATAGGCAGACAATACCGTTTAAGTTTCAGCAGTAAGCATTATTATGTAGACCTTGTTTTTTATCACAGAATTCTTAAATGTTTTGTTTTGATTGATTTAAAAATAGGGCATGTTAACCACATTGATATCGGACAAATGAATATGTATCTGAATTACTTCAAAAAAGAAGAAATGACACAAGGGGATAATGAGCCTATCGGAATAATACTTGCGGCTGATAAAGACGATGTTCTTGTAGAATATGCTTTAGGGAATATTTCTAATAAATTATTCGTTTCAAAGTACCAGTTATATTTGCCGGAAAAGAAATTGCTTGAAAAGAAATTAAAAGAACTGCTAAACAAAGAGCAGTAAAAGCGTTAATAAATCCACCCGAATCAAAACGAAAAAAGATAGATTTTTTATGAAAAAAATATTTTTAACTATTATTTTCTTATTTTTAACTTGTCCTGTATTTTCAAAAAATATTGCAGTAATTCCTTTTCAAAATATAAGCGGCGATAAGGAAAAAAACTGGATAGGCGCGGGTTTTTCAGAAACTTTAACTACAAAACTTGTTAAAGTAAAAGAAATAACCGTACTTGAAAGAGAACAATTATCCAAAATATTAGAAGAAATCAAATTCCAATATTCAGGTGCTGTTGATGAAAAAACCGCAGTTAAAATGGGTAAAATGTATGGCGCCGATGTATTAGTTTTCGGTTCTTTTCAGGTAATGGGAGAAAAATTAAGAATTACCGCGAGATTTGTGGATGTTCAGACCCGAAAAGTAATAGACACAGCAGAAGCAAACGGAAACATTTCTGATATTTTTAAACTTCAAGATGAAATTGCCTTTAGTTTAATGGATAGTTTGAAAATAGTCCTGGGTGAAAAAGAAAAAGAAGAAGTAAAAGTTAACCCAACCGATAATTTAACCGCTTATCAATGGTTAAATAAAGGGAATGAAGTACTACTTGACTCAGATTTAGATATAGCAATAGAGGAGTACGATAAGGCAATAGAATTGGATCCAAAATATATTGAAGCCTACATTATGAGAGGTTTTGCTTATTTTGAAAAGGACTTATATGATAAAGCAATAGAAAATTACACAAAAGTAATTGAAATAAATCCAAAAAATGCAGAATCTTACCGAATGCGTGGGCTTGTTTATGAGAGAAAAAAGTTATACGTCGATGCAATAAAAGATTTTAGTAAATTAATTAAATTAAATCCAAAATTTGCGATAGCATATAGCATTCGTGGCGATGCTTATTCTGAGCAAAGCTTATATGAAGAAGCAATAGAAGATTATACAAGAGCAATTGAATTAAATTCTCCTTCAAGTGGGAGTAACTATTTTTTCCGAGGAGTTGCATATTATAAAAAAGGTGATAAAGAAAAAGCAATAAAAGATTTTAAAAAAGCATCAGATTTTTTAGGGGAAGAAAACGTGAGGCAGGACTTAAAAAGTTTTAACATTAATTATTAGATAATATTCTTGAAAGATCAAAGTCATCCCAATTTTTTTAGCAAATATAATGTGTATTTGATTAAAAAATATTTTTAATACTGATTATTAGAAAAATATTTTAACCAAATGATTATGATAGATAAAAATATTGATTTTTAACTTTTGAAATGATAAAACAAATTCAGTCAGACGAAATATATCTGCTTTTAACAAGTGGTAATGGTTTTAAAAAGTTAGGGAAGTTGGGTTTTCTCAAGGATAATAGTGTTTTTTTTGTTTTTCCAGAAATGTCAGTTCCAGGTATTTTATCTGAATCTTTAATCGATAGGAATAAATCAGATGTTCAGAAAGTTGATTTGGGTAATGGGGGTAAGGTTACCAACGAAACAGTAAAATTCATGTATCACCCAGACGGCAATATTCATTTTTCAATGGAAAAACGAATACGCACGGAAATTAAAACAAATAATGTTAAGTTAGAGAATCAAGCCGACTGTTTGTTTGAATGTTTTTATGAGAATTTTGGTACTTTTAAAAATATTTCTTCACAAGATTACAATAAGTATAAAAAACGTGGTTGTTTTAGATTAGGCTATAACACTATACCCAGGGTTTTTAGAATATCAATCAGAAGATGTATATTGAAAAATGTTAACTGGGCAGGAGCAGGTGTTGTATTTTACTCAAAAAACAAAGAAATAGCTTTGACCATGGCTATTTCTGAAGAAAAAAACATTACATTTAACTATAATAAACCCATTTTTGTTTTTCGTAGTAGTGTAATCCAACAACAAGATAAAATAAAATTTTTAGCTGCAATGTATCCTGCTAGTAATTACAAAGAATTAAGGAAGAAAATAGGGACTGTAGATATAGTTTAAGAAGGAATTCTTCGGGACACAATACTAAATTATTAAAATAGTGCAATAATTTAATTAAATAAAAAAGTTGAGGTTATTATGAAAATTGATTATTCTGAACGGTTGAAGAAACTTCCGCCGTATCTGTTTGTTGAAATTGACAGAAAGAAAAAAGCGGCTATTGAGAAAGGGGTTGACATTATTTCACTGGGTGTTGGCGACCCGGATTTACCCACACCGAAACATATTATTGATGCGGTTAAGATAGCGGTTGAAAAATCCAAATATCACCAATACCCGTTTGGTGCGGGGCTTATTGAGTTTAGGAAAGCAATTGCTGATTGGTACAAAGGCAGATTTAATGTAGACTTGAATCCGCAGAACGAGATATACACTTTAATCGGTTCAAAAGAGGGTATCGGACACATTCATTTGGCGTTTATAAATCCTGGTGATACTGTTTTGGTTCCTGAACCGGGTTATCCTGTCTATAACTGCGGGACAATTTTTTCAGATGGCAAGTCATATTTTTTACCTCTGACAGAAAAAAATAATTTTTTACCTGATTTAGAAAAAATACCGGAAAAAATTGCTAAGAAAGCAAAAATGTTGTTTATCAACTATCCCAATAACCCAACTTCTGCGACAGCGACGCTGGAATTTTATGAAAAAGTTGTTAAATTTGCTAAGAAATATAATATTATTGTCTGCAGCGATGCCGCGTATTCAGAAATTTATTATGACAACCAAAAACCGCCGAGTTTTTTACAGGTAAGAGGTGCAAAGGATATTGGTGTTGAATTCCATTCACTTTCCAAAACATATAATATGACCGGTTGGCGTTTAGGTTGGGTTTGCGGGAACAGCGAAGTTGTTAAAGGTCTTTCAAATATAAAAGATAATTACGATTCCGGCGTGTTTGGTGCTATTCAGGAAGCAGGTGTTGTTGCACTTACATCTTCACAAAAATGTGTAGAAGAAATGAGAGAAATCTATCAGAGACGAAGAGATGTTTTTATTAAAGAATTGAATAAAATAGGTTGGTCAGTAAAAAAGCCACAAGCGACTTTTTATGTTTGGGCGAAGGTTCCTAATGGTTATTCATCCGCTGAAACAGTAAGCAAACTTTTAGATAGTGCGGGAATTGTTTCAACGCCGGGTAATGGATTAGGTCCTTCCGGCGAAGGTTATTTAAGATTTACTTTAACAGTATCAGAAAACCGTCTTAAAGAAGCAGTCGGAAGAATATCAAAGATTAAATGGTAAATTGAAAGATAGAAAGATTTAAGATTAAAGATTGGAAAACCAGGGAAATATATTGAAACTGATAGAAATATATAGAAATAAAACAACAAATTTCCATAAATTTCAATAAGTTTCGCGAAGTAAATTTCTGTATTTATTAATTTCTTATTTCTTGAATCTAAAAGAACATTTGGAGGGTATAATTAGAATGAGTAAAGATAAATTGGCAAAAAATGGTAAAGCGGCAAAAAAAGTTTTATATAGCGACAAGGAATTATTTACATCAAACAAACAGAAAACATATGTTGGTGAATACCAGAAAGAGGTAATATTTCCTATAGGTGGAATAGGTACCGGTTCAATCGGTTTATCCGGTAGCGGGGCATTAGTCGATTGGGAGATATTCAACAGACCGAATAAAGATTATGCACTTCCATTTTCTTTTTTCAGTATATGGGCAAAGGAAAAAGGCAAAGAATCCATTGCCAAAGTCCTGCAAAGTCCTGCAACCCCACCATATTACAGGTACAGGGAAATTGATGGTGTCAATCGTGAAACAGGTGCCGGCTTACCGCATATGGATTCTTGTGTGTTTAAAGGAGAATATCCGTTTGCTAACATTAAATTTAAAGATTCCCAGGTTCCGTTAGAAGTATCTCTTGAAGCATATAACCCTTTTATCCCGCTTAATGCAGATGATTCAAGTATTCCCGTAGCTATTTTTAATTTCACCTTGAAAAATACAAAGAAAACAGAAGTAGAAGCTACTATTGCTGCAAATATTTCTAACGATGTCGGTCATTCTAATTATGAAAAAAATGAAAATAAATATTTAGGTCAAAACGTAAATAAATATATTAAAGAAAAAGGACTTTCTGGACTTTTTATGACTTCCAAAAAATATGATGAGAATAGCCCTAATTTCGGTTCATTGGCGTTAACTACTTCTCATAATAATATAGTCTATCAGTCATACTGGTTCCGCGGTGCATGGTTTGATAATTTTCATTATTTCTGGGATGAATTTTCCAAAGATGGCATGTTAAAAGAACGCAACTACGATGAGCCTTCTCCTGATAGAAAGTCTGATGTTGGTTCAATCGGGCTCAGGGTAAAGTTGAAACCGGGCGAATCAGTAACGCTTCCTATATATATTTCCTGGTATTCGCCAAATTTCCAGAATTATCATGAGACCTACTGGGGTAACCCTGAAGATTGCAAAAATAAAACATGGAAGAACTATTATGCCACACAATTTAAGGATGCTTTTGATGTAGCGAAGTATACAGCGAAAGAATCGGACAGGCTTTACAGGGAAAGTAAATTATTCCATGATACATTATTTAGCTCTTCACTTCCCGATTATGTAATTGATGCAATTTCAAGTCAGGCGTCTATTTTAAAAACTACTACTTGTATCAGGTTAGAAGACGGAACTTTTTATGGTTATGAGGGCTGCAAAACTTGTAGCGGGTGTTGCGGGGGTTCTTGCACTCATGTTTGGAACTATGCTCATACATTGGCATTTCTTTTCCCGTCACTTGAAAGAAGCATGCGGGAAGCAGATTATGAATATAACCAGGCTGAAGACGGAAGAATGAGATTTCGGCTCCCGTTACCGCGTATAAAATTAAACACCTGGCCTGAAAAAGGTCGTCCTGCAGCAGACGGGCAGATGGGTGGAATAATGAAATTTTACCGTGATTGGCAGTTATGCGGTGACGATAAATGGCTTAAAAAACTCTGGCCTAAAGTAAAACTTTCGTTGGAAAGTGCGTGGATAGAATGGGATAAGGATAAAGACGGCGTAATGGAAGGTATCCAGCATAACACGTATGATATTGAGTTTCACGGCGCTAATTCATTAATGGGTGGTTTTTATCTTGGTGCTTTGAAAGCGGCAGAAACAATAGCGCGTTATTTAGGTGAAGAAGATAAAGCGAACGAATACCGTTCCATTTTTGAAAAAGGAAAAAAGAAGATGGACGAAAAATATTTCAACGGCGAGTTTTATATCCAGGACTATGACCCCAAAGAAGGATTAAAATACCAGTACGGAAAAGGTTGTTTGTCCGACCAGATGATAGGACAATGGTTTTCGCATATAATAGGGCTCGGTTATTTATTTAAAGAAGCGAATGTTAAAAAGTCCATGGAATCAACCTTTAAATATAACTGGAAAACAGATTTCAAAGACCACGCCAATTGCCAGAGAATATACGCTATCAATGACGATAAGGGACTCTTACTCTGCAGCTGGCCCAAAGGCGGAAGACCTGCAATTCCTTTCCCGTATTCAGATGAAGTATGGTGTGGTATTGAATATCAGGTAGCCAGCCATCTTATTTATGAAGGATATTTGAAAGAAGGACTTTCTATTGTCAAAGGTGTCCGTGACAGACACGACGGTAAGAAACGGAACCCGTGGAATGAATTTGAGTGCGGGTATCATTATGCGCGGTCTATGGCGAGTTATTCGGTTTTGAATGCGCTTTCCGGATTTCTTTATTCCGCCCCGCAAAAGAGTATCAGTTTTAACCCTCAACTTAACGCCAAAGATTTCAATGTTTTCTTTTCTGTCGGTTCCGGGTGGGGTTTATATTCCCAGAAAATCAGCGGAAATAAAATGAAAATATCACTTGATATTAAATACGGCAATCTCACAATTTCAAAGTTAAATATAAACCCGACCCATTCGGTAAAGAAAATATCCGCTGAATGTAATGGTTCTGCAATAAAAGTAAGTTTCGAAAAAGACAAAAATAATTGTTCTATTGTTTTTGAAAACCCAATAAGTATCAAGCCGGATAGTTCATTAAAAATTTTAGTAGAATAAAAGAAAAGCGTTATAGAGTTATAGAGTTCGTAGAGTTATGGAGTTAAAAACCCTTAAACCCTATAACCCTAAAACTCTAAAACCCTATAACTTGGTAGGTTTTTATGTCCACAGCAGTTCTCAACCGTAGCATTACTAACGATGCAAAAGTTGTAAAAGCAATCGGTGTTTCATTTTTTGTTTTGGCGACAACATTTGGTGCGTATGTCCGTATCCCTTTGCCATTTACCCCGGTCCCGATAACATTGCAGACATTTTTTGTTCTTTTAAGCGGGTTAGTAATGGGCAAAAAGTTAGGCGGAGTTTCACAGATATCGTATTTATTACTTGGCGGACTCGGTCTTCCTTTATTTACAAACACAGGCGCGCTTTTAGGACCGACCGGCGGTTATATTATCGGTTTTATTGTAGCATCCTGGCTTACCGGGTTTCTATTAGAAAAAAACTGGAAGATATTTTATATTTTATTGCTGAGTGACTTCGTTCTCCTGTTTTGCGGGGCAGTAAATCTTGCTTTCTTCGTAGGTAGTTTTAAGCGGGCGATAATTTTAGGTATGCTTCCATTTGTGGTAGGCGATATAGTTAAAATTTTTGCGGCAATTTCTGTCTTTAATATTTATAAGAACTTCCGCCGATAAACTCCCTCAATAACGAGTTTTTAGGCACAAGCGATTCATCCAAATCTTCAAACTCACCAAGAAGTTTGTAAACCCTTTTTGCCCTGATGTAAGCATCAAGCTTATGCGGGTCGCTTTCATATGCTTTAATAATTTCCGGGAACTTATTCATCATAAACTTTCTATGTATTGGCAGTTCAAATGGTAGCGCACCGTTAAAAACATAATCAACCTTGTTAATAAACGGGACAATATATTTCATCTCGCTTCTTCGAACATAGTGCCAGTGCCCGACAGTCCTGACCGGGTCATACGACCTGTGCCACGAGTCGCGCACCATTCTTCTAAGCATTCTTAAATCAGACCATCTCACAAATTCACCTTCTTTATCTCTTATCTGGCAGATTGCTTCTATGTAGAACTTGAATTTCATGCTGTGCGGTATACTTTTGGTTAATTCATCATATAACCCGTGCAGGGAATCAATAAGAAGTATCTGGTTTGGTTCAAGTTTAAACTCTGTTTTATTAAGAAATCTTTTGCCCGTTTTGAAATCATAAAAAGGCATTTTTACTGTCTTGCCTTCTATTAAAGCAGACAAATGTTCATTTATTAAAGCCAAATCCAGTGCCTGCGGGGCTTCAAAATCATAATCACCATATTCATCTTTCGGGTGTTCTTCAATATCCTTAAAATAATTGTCAAGATTAAGCAGAATAAAATCCAAGTTTTCCTTTTTCAGAACTTCCCCGATTTTAGTAGTAGTTGTCGTCTTCCCGCTTGATGATGGTCCTGCTACTATAACCATCCGTATTTTATCTTTATCGGCAACAATCCGTTGTGCAACTTTTTCAATTTCCGAATGATATAATTTCTCTGCGTCACTTATAAGTTTTTTAATAGTCCCATCTTTTACCTGTTTGTTAAGTTTTTCAGCCGAATCGCAGTTATGGTCGACATTCCATGTAAAAAACTTCCACAAAATTTTGTACGGTATGTTATCCTGAACAATTATTTTTTCCTGCTTGCCTTCACGCAGCCGTTTATGTTCTGCACGATACAAAATAAACGCTTTCGCAGTTGTGTAATGCCCATTTTCAACAAGTGCCTTTTCAACTAAATCCTGTATTTCTTCTACTGACGGTATCGCATCCTGTGAATATGTCCGGTTAATCATAGCGACAACTTTATTAGCAAGACTGTCCGCTAATTCCCTGTTGCCCCCGCCGACTTCAACAGCCGCCCGGAAAATCGCATCTATAATTTTATCCTTATCAAAAGCGACAATCCTACCGTCCCGTTTGATAATCCGGTTTATCTTAAAACTAGTAATCTCATCTTCCGGAAACATCATATTAGTTTCTTTCACCATAAAAAAATTATAGATAAAAAATGCTAAGATGTCAAATGAATTAAGATAAATATGATTGATTTTCCGGTTAAAAATTGTAAAATTATAATATTAGTATCCTGCAATAAGTCAAAACAATTAAATTGCAGAAGATTACTCCATCCCTGAACAGTAATCAATACTAATATAACAAGAAGGATTAATAAAATGATATGCCAGAATTGTGGTAAAGAAATAGATAATGATTCTAAATTTTGCTCTTTTTGTACATATGAAATAGGTACAACAATTGAAAAGAATAATATTAAAAAAGTTGATAAATTAAGAACATCTTCATTAGGGTTTTTAAAAGATATCGGAAACGCATATCTATTGTTATTAGCATGCGGGTATATTTTGGCAACTATACAAAACAGTGGACATTTTCTAATAGGACTATTGAGCCCATATATTTTAATATTTGTGTTTTTTATTTCGTTATTTACTACAATCCCAATCTATTTTATTAGATTTTTTATACACAAATATACTGAAGATAAACTTATTGGATTATTATTTACTTTCTTAGGCTCATTATTATTATGGTTTACCATTGCCTTTTTTAGTACGAAGGGTATTATAATAACAAATAACAAAAATTATAGAAAATATTATTCAGAAAGTGAATTTAAAGATTCAAGGAAAGTAGTTAAAGATGTGGTAGAAACAATTAAAGGGAAGAAATACTTTTTTGACAGTTCGGTGAATAAAATATTATCATCAGAAATTAAAAATGAGAATTTGTCAAAATATGGTAAATCCATTATTCCATATGCCATTTATTTAGAAGGTGAGAGAAAATTTCATCTAATTTTTATTGGGCATGGGATTGGTTACTTTTATAGTACGTATCCTTATAGATTCCTTTCGTACCAAATTATTCAGAATATAAGAGATAAAGAAGCAATTCCTATCTTAAAAAAAATGATTACAGATCCATATGAAAAGTTACCTGCTTTAGAAGCGCTTTGCGGGATGGAAGCATCCTTAAATAAATCTGAGGTTTTATTGTTATTTAACGATAAGTATGTTCGCGATAAATTCTGGTCATATTTAGTAAAAAATATTACAGATCTTGACTCAATTGATTCTGCAGAAATACTGCTGCTTTATTTGAAACCAAAATTTATAGATGGATCTGTTGATCTTGAAGGTGGTGGACGCAATTTGCATTATATATATGACAAGATAGAAAAAATTAAAGAAATTACAATATTACTAGGAAATACAAATTCAAAAGTAGCTTATGAATGTATTAACAGACAATTAATAGGTTTTAAATATTTTGTAAATGATCAATATCCTGTTCAGATAAAGCAAAAATGGAGTGATACTGGTTATGAAAGATTACATGAACATTTGAAGATATGCAAAGAATTGATTGTAGAATACGAAAAATCTATAAAAAAAATGTCTAGTAAAACATTGGAATAGATCTTTAGAAATAGGGGACAACGGTTTTGGTTTCTTTATAAAAAAACATATAAAAATGCTAAAGGCATTCTTACATTTCCCAAATCGTATTACACGATTATTACACGATTTTATGCTTGATAATTATTCTTATTTATCGTATAATATATACTAAAATATGATATATGGCATATAAACCAAATTACACGATTACCAACCGCATATTAAACGCTATTTCAAAGATAGAGTCGTTGAACTCTTACATATCAAAAGCGGATATTCTTCCAATCTGGGAGAAAAAACTTCGACATAAAGCGAAAATTAAAAGCAGTCATTATTCTACCGCGATTGAAGGCAACCGTCTGACATTAAATCAAGTGGAAAAGGTATCAAAAAACGAGAAAGTTACAGGAGCAACTGAAAAGGACGTAAAGGAAGTGCATAATTATTTTAATGTGCTTGATTATATAGAAAAAATCAGTGAGATAGAAAAAACGATAAGTCATAAAATAATTTTAAAAATGCATTACATTACAATGGACGGAATCCTTTCAGGCAGTCTGAAAGGTGAATATCGCAACCAACAAAATGTCATAAAAGACACTTCGACCGGTGAAGTAGTTTATTTACCGCCTGCAGCTGAACATGTTTATGGCATGATGGATGAGTTTGTTACTTTTTTAAACGCAGAAAAGGAAATACATTTATTGTTGAAAGCGGGAATCTCTCATTATGAACTCGTGAGGATACATCCATTTATGGATGGCAACGGTCGTTGTTCACGCGCACTTACAATGTTGGTTCTTTACTTAAACAGTTATGACATCCGTAAGTTATTTGCTCTTGAAGAATATTATGAGAGAGACAGAGAAAGGTACTACTGCGCGATAGAGTCCGTACAAAAAAATAACGGGGATTTAACTGAATGGCTTGAATATTTTCTGGAGGGAATGGTTTTTGAACTTGAAAGGGTAAAAAATGAAATAGAAAAGATAAAGGAATTAAAACAGGAAGGAGTCCCAAAAGACTTAAACCCTAGGCAGATTTCTGTTGTTTCGTATATCCAGCGAAATGGGAATGTAACAAATAAAAATTATAGAAAACTTTTTCATGTTTCCAATAAAACCGCTCAAACTGACCTGCAAAAATTGGTTGATAGGAGTATTTTAATAATTGAAGGCAAAGGACGGTCAGTCAAATATAGACTTAAGTAGTGGAGAATGAAAATGCTTCACACATATTTGATTTTTCCGGTTTCTAATAATATATGAAGAACGAGATGCTAAATTAACATATATGAAAAACTTAAAAAAGTTATTATTTTGGTGTATAACAATAATTTTTGTTGGTGTTTTGTATTTTCTGTATCTTGGATTAACAACTACACAAATAACTATTCTTAATACAAATGATGTGCACGGGCATATTTTATCATCACCGGACAATTTTGGTGGGGATATTGGCGGCAGTGCCATTCTGTCCAATTTCCTGAAAAAACAGAAGAAACCGTATATGTTATTGGATGCCGGTGACATTTTCCAGGGGACACCGGAGGGTGATTTAGGTGACGGTGAAATTATAATAAAGATTATGAACGAGCTCGGTTACGATGCGATGACAATTGGTAATCATGAATTTGACAAGGGCCAAACACAGCTGAAAAAACTTATTGAAATGGCTAATTTTTCGGTATTGGGCGCAAATATTGTTGATAAAAAGACCGGGCAAACGCCTAAATGGATGGAATCGTATTTTATAAAAGAAATAAAAGGTATTAAAATAGCCGTTTTGGGCTTAACGACTTCTGCAATGCCATATATAACAATACCGGAAGTGAGTAGAGGACTGCAATTTAAGAGAGAAGTAGATGTCGCCAAAAAATATATTCCTCAACTAAAGAAAAAGGCGGATATAATTGTATTACTTACCCACATAGGTCTTTCAGAAGAAAATGATTTTGAAGACGACGTATTCCTTGCCAAAAATGTTGAAGGTATTGATATGATTATTGGCGGGCATACCCACACATTTCTAAAAAATCCTATAAAAGTCAAAAATACTATTATTGTTCAGGCAGGTGGTAACGGTAGATGTGTAGGTCAAACAATACTTAAAATCAGGAATAAAAAAATTGTTAATTTAAAATGCAAATTGGTCTCGCTTACAAAGAAAAAATACGGCGAAGACTTAGAATTTAAAAAAATAATAGACAATTTGACAAAAGACATTTCTGGAAAAATGGAGACTGTTATCGGGACCTCGGAACAGTTTCTTTCACATTCGCTTACAAAAAATTTACTAAAAAACGGTGAGTTGCCGCTTGGTAATTGGCAGGCAGATGTATTCAGAAAAATCACTGATTCTGATGTTGCATTCCAGAATATAGGCGGTATTCGTGCCGACCTTCCCGAGGGCAAAATTACAATACGAAATATTTATGAACTTTCACCGTTTAGGAATACGATTTTTACATTACAGCTCACAGGTGCTCAGATAAGAGGAATTTTAGAAAAATCTGTTTCCGGCAAGGCAGTTACATTACAAGTTTCCGGGTTAAAGTATAAATATGATATGGATAAAGACGAAGGCGAAAGGATAATAGAAGTTAATATTGGTGATAATCCGATAGATCTAAAAAAGTATTATAAAGTTGCTACGAATTCATTCCTTGTTAAGGGCGGCGATAGCTTTAGCGTGTTTAAAAAAGGAAAAAATACTCACGATACCGGAATTATTGATACAGAAGCGCAAATTCAATTTGTAAAAAGCCATTCACCAATAAAAGCCCAGGTTGAAGGTAGAATTGAAAATATAACAAAATAAGAAAAAGCGTTAAAGAGTTATAGAGTTATAGGGTTATAGAGTTCATAGAGTTAAAACCCTAAAACCCTAAAACTTTTCTTTACATATTACACATATTTAGTTAAGAGAGGACTCAAAAATGAAAAGAATAGCAATAGTTACACCCGGAGGTGATGCCCCGGGAATGAATGCCTGTATAAGGGCGATTGTCCGTCGTTCCGGTACTGAAGGGCTTGAAGTTTATGGAGTGTTGAACGGTTATGAAGGACTTATTAAAGAAAATATTTTTAAGATGGGACCTCGTTCTGTCAGCGGAATAATTTACCATGGCGGCACAATTCTAAAAAGTTCAAGATGTAAGGAAATTAGAACAGATTCAGGTTTACTAAAAGCAGTAAAAACTCTGAAGGATAACGATATTGATTATCTAGTTGCAATCGGCGGTGATGGTTCAATTACCGCGGCAAAAAGAATTTCAAAGTATGGTATTCCTGTTATTGGTATTCCGGCAAGCATTGATAATGATGTTTACGGGACAGATGAAACAATAGGATTTGATACTGCAATTGACACGGCAGTTGATGCTATTGATAAAATAAGAGATACAGCCACCAGTTTTGACAGAGTTTTTATAGTTGAAGTTATGGGCAGGGAACATGGATTTCTTGCTTTAGAAATAGGACTTGCATCAGGTGCCGAATTTGTTTTTATACCTGAGGTTAAATACAATATTGAAAATATTTGTGAAGAATTAAAAAAAGACCAGAAAAAGAAAAAGACATCAGTAATAATAGTTTTTGCTGAAGGCTGCGGGGATGCTAAGCAGGTTGCAGGTCAAATTAATAAATGTACCGGTATTGAAGTAAAAGTAAGCAATCTTGGCTATATCCAGCGCGGTGGTAATCCATCCGGGAGGAGCAGAAATCTTGCATCCAAGTTTGGGAGTTACGCAGTGGATTTAATTTTAAAGGGAATTAAGAATAAAGTAGTTGTGTTACAGAAAGGAAAAATAAAATCACTGCCGGTAGAACAGGTAGTTTCCGGAAGGAAGTCAATCGATAAAGACACATTAAAACTAATAGAAAAACTCGCAGTGTAAGGAAAGCGTTATAGAGTTATAGAGTTCGTAGAGTTCATAGAGTTAGAACCCTATAACCCTAAAACTCTAAAACCCTAAAACTTTTCTTTACACATTTCATATTTAATAAAGTGAGGAAACAAAAAAATGGAAATTGATAATTTGACAATTGCAATCGGTAATTGGTTTTTTAAGTACAGGAGTTATTTGTTTGTCCCGATTTTGATATTGCTGGTAATATTTATGGGTCCCGTGATGCCATTCGATTCTATGAAAATGGATTACATTACGGATATTTTTGGTGTTTTGGTGGCGTTAGTCGGTTTTTCTTTAAGGGTGTTAGTTATAGGGTATAAAAAACCGGGAACAAGCGGAAGGGGAACGGTAATTTCCGTGTCAGAAGTTGTTACTGACGGTGCTTACCTGATGTGCAGGAACCCGTTATATTTTGCAAATTTTCTGATATGGCTGGGATTTATGATTATCTGGTGGGAAATAAACTTTTTCTTTACGATAGTCCTTTGGTTTTTTGTTGAATATTATTTTATAATAAAAGCAGAAGAGTCCTATCTTTTTCTTAAGTTCGGTGTTGCTTATGATAATTATAGGAAATCAGTCACTGCTTTTTTCCCTAAGATAAAAAATTTCAGAAAACCCAATAGATTGTTTAATTGGAATAAAGTATTAAAAAATGAGACAAATTTATTATTGCTGATTTTACTTTTCCCATTGTTTTTTGAAATGTATGAAGATAAACTATGGGGTAAAGTAAGTTTTGGAAAAAATATAATTTTAGTTCTTATCGCTCTGATTATTTTAGTTATTTGGAGTATTATTTTTTATAAAAATAAAAAGTCTTCTGCTTGAAATACCCCTCAACTCTTTCTTCTCCTCACAGGAGAGAAGATTACTCATTTATTTCCTCTCCGCCTATGGGGAGAGGATAAAAGGTGAGGGGATTAGTGAATAGGTCTGATAAAAATGACAATAAGACCTCCGGCTGAGAGAGATAGCTTTCTGTTGCCTGTAACAACGGGGTGTTCTGCCAATACCTGCAGTTTTTGCGGGGCATATCAGGGAATGCCTTTTAGTATTTTAGAATATCCGGAAATAGAATCTGAAATAGAAAAATATAGTCGGGTATGCCCGAATACCAAGCGCGTGTTTCTTTTAGACGGCGATGCACTGGTTTTATCAAACAGCAAACTCCTGCCTGTTTTAGAAAAACTCAATAAAACCTTCCCCGAACTTTCGCGTGTCTCCAGTTATGCTAACGGTTATAATATTACAAAAAAAAGCGATACTGAACTAAAAGAGATTTCTGACAATAAATTAACTTTAATATATATGGGGCTTGAAAGCGGTAATCAGAATATATTAAATAGATGTAAGAAATCTTCAAGTGTCCAAGAGATGATAGAAGCAGTAAGCAGAGCTTCTGATGCAGGAATAAAATCTTCGGTTATTGTCCTGCTCGGATTAGGTGGCAGGAAATATTCTAAAGAACACGTTACTGATACAATAAAAGCTCTTAATAAAATGCAGCCCAGGTATCTTTCTTTTCTTTCTCTTATGCTTATCCCCGACACACCTTTATATAAAGAAGCTAAAAAAGGTGATTTTGAAGAATTAACCCCCGCTGAATTAGTAAAAGAAACATACGATATTATTGAAGGTCTTGAACTGAAAAAAACTATTTTTCGCAGCAACCACGCATCAAATCATTTGCCTCTCGAGGGCCGGTTCCCCAACGATAAAAAGAATTTATTGAATATGCTTGAATCCGCCATTAAAGGCAAAAAGAAATTAAAACCCGAATGGTTAAGAGGATTATAGAACGGGGATGTCCTTCGTTTTATAGATTTAAAATAATTTAAAATTATGAATAAGACAAAAGAATATTTTCTCGTATCCTTTTTATTATTTATTTTAGTATTCATTTTCTTTTGGAAAGCAGCCACTTTACAAGAAATATTCATAACACCTGATATATATTCAAATGACACAATGGGTATCAATTACCCATATAAGAATTTTCTGTCTGAATGTTTGAAACAAAATAAATCTTTTTTATGGACATCTGATATACAGTGTGGCTATCCAATACATGCAGAAGGACAAGGTGGGTTTTGCTATCCTCTGAATCTATTACTTTTCCGGATTTTACCTTCACCTATTGCTTTTAATTATAGTGTTATATTAACATTTTATTTGGTAGGAATATTTACATATTTCTATGTTCGCTTATTGGGTTTAGGTAAAACTGCTTCGCTTTTTTCAGCGATATCATTTATGTTTTCAGGCTTTTTTATTTTGCATGTAAGACATCTTAATATGATACAAGCAGCATGTTGGGTACCACTTTTGTTTTATTTAGTAGAAAAGTATTTTAAGACGGATAAAATAATTTATATAATTTTAACCGGAGTAGTTTTTTCATTTCAAATATTAGCAGGGCATCCACAGATACCATATTATTCTTTTATAGCGATTTTAATCTACTTTTTATTTGGTATTTTTAGGAAAAAGAGGATTACCCCCATATTGTTATCTATAGGTATCATTATGGTGATTGGAATAGGTCTTTCCGCGATACAATTGGTTCCAACATATGAGTTGGTTCGAGAAAGTTATCGTGCTACAGATTCAAAAATAATAGGGGACTTATCAAATAATTATCCATATAAAATTAAACATATTATCCAATTTATTCTCCCATTTTATTATGGAAATATTGTTGACGGCACTTGTCCTTACCCGTACGAAGGCGTTCTTTTCTGGGAAAATATATTTTATGTTGGGATTTTGCCAATAATATTTATGATAATTGCGTTAATGTTTAAGTTTAAGGATAATTTACAGTTAAAATTATTTTTAGTTTTAATAATAGTTTCTATTACCATTGCATTACACAATGCATTTCATTTAACAAATATATTCCAAAATATACTTCCTGGTTTTAAGTATTTCAGGATTCATCAGCGTATTTTATTCATAAATGCTTTAGTGGTTTGTATTATTGCAGGATTCGGTGTAGAGATAGTTCTTGAAAAAATCCCGAAAAAATATCACAGATATTTGATTATATTGATTTTATTTGTAGTAATTGATTTATTTAAATTTGGAATAAAACAAAATCCAACATATGATATCCGAAAGTGGTTTTCAGTTCCTAAAAGTGCTGAGTTTTTAAAATCAGATAAAGATGTGTTTAGAACAGAAAGTTTCACAACAGAAGTGCAACAAAGATTGTTTAAGCGATTTAAAGGATATTCTTCAGGAATGCATCCTTATTTTTGGATGAGAAATTTCATAATTCCTAATTTTAACATGGTATACCATATATCTTCCGTGTCGGTAGCTACTGTGCTTTCAATGAAACGAGTAAATATATTTAATGAAAAATATTTTAATTCGCTTATATTTGGTAATTTTGAAGGTTATAAAAAAATAGTTTTACCATTTTCTGCTGCGCGGTTTTTAGGACTACAAAATGTTAAATATATAATTAGTGGATATTCAGTAGATACAAATTATTTAAAAGAAAAACCTGAGATTGCAGGTGATTTCTATTTTTATGAAAACAAACAATTTACTCCAAAATCGTATATTATACCTAAAGCAGAGATTATTTCTGACGATACAAAAATTTTAGAAATTCTACAATCTGATAAATTTGACCCGTTAAAAACTGTAATATTGGAAGAAAACATAAATCATGGTTCTATCTCTACAAAAGGGTCAGTAGCGAAAATAGAAAAATATGAAAACACCGATGTATTAATAAATGCAAATCTTACAGATGATGGATTTTTAGTTTTAAGTGATACATATTATCCCGGGTGGAAGTGTTATGTTGATGGAAAAGAAAGCAAGATATTAAGAGCGAATTATTTATTTAGAGCAATTGCTTTAAACAAAGGGGAACATATAGTTGAATTTGTTTTTAAACCAATTTCGTTCAAAATTGGAATGTATATAACTATTTTTACTGCTCTATTGATATTTGGCATGTTATTTATCAAGGTTATATAAAAAATGGGAACGTTCTTAGTTTTGTAATGAGTTATGGGATTTAATGTAATAAATATATGAAGAAACTTATTGAAAAAAAGTGGTTTTTACCTGCAATTATATTTTTATTTGCATTAATAATTCGGTTAATATATTTTTATCAAATAAAAGATAATATTTTATTTAAGAATTCAATTCTTGATGCTAAATTTTATGATATTTGGGCACAAGAAATATCGAAAGGTGATTGGTTAGGCAAAAGCCGAGGGGTTTTTACTATGAGCCCAGGCTATCCATATTTATTAGGTATTATCTATCTAATATTTGGTTATAATATTGATATACCAATTATGCTACAGTTCATTATGGGCAGTTTGATATGTGTATTTATTTATTTTTTAGGAAAGAAAGTTTTTAATTTAACGATTGGTATTTTATCTGCCTTTATAATGTTATTATATAGTATTAGTATTTTTTATGAAGGTCTATTAGTAAAAGCTACAGTAATAAATATTTTTAACCTGCTCATGCTTTTGATGTTAATTAATTGGATGAATAAAAAATTAAATGTATTTCTCTTCCTTTCTGGTATTTTCCTAGGGTTTTCCGTACATTTTCGGCCAAATATATTAGGATTAATACCATTGCTTATTATATGGGTATGGATAGTAAGTAAAAAAGATGGGATTGATAAAAAGAAAATTGTTGGTTCTATTGTAACTCTTGTTTTGGGTGTATCGTTGATAATAATTCCCGTAGCTCTAAGGAATAAACATATAGGAGGAGAGTTTGTATTATCAACCGCACATGGTGGAATGAATTTTTATACAGGCAATAATCCTTATATCAATGGGGTGTACTTATCGGTGCCATTTTGTAGAATGAATACAGAATATGAACAACAAGATTTTATTAGGGAGTCAGAAAGGAGGGCAGGGAGGGAATTAACACCAAAAGAGTCGTCTAAATTTTGGTATGCAGAAAGCTTTAAATTTATTAGGAATGAACCAAATCGTTGGTTAAAAAGCATATTAAACAAATTTTTAATATTTTGTAATTCTTATGAAACACAAATAAATTTAAATTATTATTTTTTTAGGGAAAAATTTACGTTATTGAGAATGTTGCCTTTTTCTTTTGGAATAATTTTTCCTCTTGCACTTTTGGGTATAATAATTCTAATTAAAAATAATTCTATAGATTACGGGATTTTATTATTTATTTTTTATATTATTTTCTATGTCCTGACACTTGTGCTTTTTTTTGTTGTTTCTGAATATCGATTTCCTATAACTCCGGTAGTAATAGTTTTTGCAAGTAGTGCACTATATCATTTATATATAATAATAACAAAAAATCAGTATAAGCAATTGGTAAAATATATCCTTGTGCTAATTTTGCTTTATTGGGGAGTTAATAAAAATATTTATGAAGATTTATTTGGTATGAATTTATATAAAGAATCTCAATTAAGTGTTTCACATTTTAATTTAGGTGTTTTATATGAAGAAAAAGGTGATTATGAAAAAAGTATCAAAGAATATGAGATTGCTATTAAAATTAATCCTATAGGTGGTAATCCATATATAAATCTTGCATATATTTATTTAGAAAATAAGATGTATTCAAAAGCAATTGATATATTGCAAAGACAGATAGCGATTAACCCTCAATATGCAGAAGCATTTAATAATTTGGGAAGTATTTACTATAAATTAGGTAAATATGAAAATGCAGTTAATTTATTTAAGAAAGCAGTTGAAATGGAACCGAATATTAAAGAATTTAATAAAAATTATAATTTAGCTATACAAAAATCTAAAAAATGAATGGGAAATTAAAATTATTGGAAAATGTGAGATAATTCAATGTTTTAATGTAAAAGTATAATATATTGCAAAGTTTAATCCAAATAAAAATATGGAAAGATTTATGAAAAATAACGTTCAAAATAACCAATGGAAACAATGGTTTGCTATTGGAGTAATAGTAATTGCTACAATAGTTGTCTATTATAACTCTTTTAAAGTTCCATTTTTATGGGACGATAGATCGAAAATTGTAGATAACCCGGATATTAAAAAATTGAGTAACATTACAACTAAGCTTATTTATCCTTCAGCTGCTAATAAAACTTTTGAAAGAAATGACCCGTCAAGACCATTGGTGTATCTAACATTTACATTGAATTATTATATTGGTAAATTAAATCCATTCGGTTATCATCTTTTTAACCTTATAATACACATATTTAATGTAATTCTAATATTCTTTTTAACTAAAAAAATACTTTCATATACTAATCTTTTAAATCTTTCAATTTATCATTCTTTTATTTTCTCTCTATTTGTATCTCTACTTTTTGCAATTCATCCTGTAAATACAAATTCAGTAACATATTTGTTCAGTCGGTCTGTTCTTTTAGCCACCTTTTTTTATTTACTATCAATATTATTTTTTATTAAGACATTTGAAAAGAATAAAACTTTTTATATTCTTTCACTGCTGAGTTTTATTCTGGCATTATTTGCAAGACAAGATGTTGTTACTTTACCTGCAATAATCTTATTATTTGATTATATTATTTTAAGTGATTTTAGTGCAAAAAAAGTTATCGAAAATAAATATTATCATGTGCCATACTGGATATTGTTTGTTGGTTTTTTACTATTCAGATATTTTTATTTTGGCAGTATAGGTGATTTAGAAGCAGAAAACCTTCCGGGGCGGCTTATATATTTAATAAATCAACCATATGTGATAGTGAAATATCTCTGGTTACTTTTTGTGCCTATTGGATTATCTATAGATCGTGGCCAATTCTTGATAATAAAATCAATATACGAGTTAAAAGAAATATTATCAATTATCATTATCATAAGTATCTTTATATTTGCATATCAACTGTACAAAAGAAAATCTGATACATCAAAAATAATCTTATTTTCTATACTTTGGTATTTTATAACATTATCGCCAACATCAAGTTTTTTCCCTACAACCAGCACCATGGTTGATAATAGACTATATCTTGCAGGATTTGGTTTTTATCTTATTCTTATATTTTCTTATCTTTCATTTTTTAAATCTTTAAAATTTCCTAACTTTTCAATTATTTTAATATGTATTAATATACTTATTCTTGGTATAATAACTGTAAAAAGAAATCAACTTTATCAAAAATCTATTCCTTTATGGCAAGATGTTGTTTCATATTATCCACATAGTAGAGCATATAACAATCTTGGTGTTTCATATTGTGAACAAAAAGAATATGAAAAAGCACTTAATGAATACCAAAAGGCTATATGTTTAAGTCCAAAATATAAGGATGCACATTATAACCTTGGTTTTTTATTTTATATTCAGAAAGATTATAATAATGCAATACAGCATTTCAAAAAAGTCATCGAGCTAGAACCAAATTATGCGAAAGTACATTTTGAGCTTGGTAATTTATATCTTGATATAAAAGAATATGCTAAAGCAATTCAGGAATATCAAAAAGTTATAGAAATAAGTCCAAACGAAGCGACGGTATATAATAATCTTGGGGTTTTATATCGTATTCTGAAAGACTACAATAGCGCGATTCAGGAATATCAAAAAGCTATAGAATTAAATCCAGACGATGAAAAAGCACACAACAATTTAGGTGTTTTGTATTGTAATCAGAAAAGCTATGATAAAGCAATTCAGGAATATCAAAAAGCACTCAAAATAAACCCAAATTATTTTGAAGCATACTGTAATCTTGCTACTGCGTATTGTGGTCTGAAAAGATATGATGAAGCACTTCAAGGGTTTGAAATTGCCTTGAGTTTATCACCAAATGACAAAGATATTCAAAATAAAGTAAATTTTTTAAAACAAACGGTAACACATTAACTTGCTATTCAAAATATATAAATTCTGTACGATTCTAGTTATAAATGTGTATTTTTACAATGAAAAATGACTTGACAATGACTAAAATAGATTGTATGCTTATATTTATTTAGTAAATAAGTGATTATTGAAATGAAAAGAAAAATTATAATTAGTATCTTTAATGTTCCGGTTTTCATACTATTCTTTTGCTTTTTTACCTGCAATTTACATGCTCTGCCGGATTTAACAATATCCGATATAACTTTCAATGATAACACACCTTCAAATAATCAGGTACTCACAATTTCCGCCACGGTTAGAAATATTGACCAGAATTATTCCAACCAGGTAGTTCTCACACCGGCGACATCTTCTTATCAGGCATGGACCTCAAGCGGCACGACAGCGTTATCTTCTTCTGTATGGTATGCAAATTGTTTTGTTTTACCATATAACATGTATTTAGGAAAAGCAGAAATCATAATTAGAAATCTTACTGGTATAACAACAAATTATATAAATGTGACAATACGTCAAAACAATGTATATTTTGGTGCTTTAGTACCCAGTGGTGCATTAGTCCCTGTAGTAGGTACTTCCAATCCTTTGAACAATCCTACGACATATCAGCATTGGCAGGAATTTGTTTTTGATTCGCCTCCATATTTAAGTGCCTCGACGACGTACTGGTTATGCATAGAAAGTACTTCTACAGTATCATATGGAATAGGACTAAAAAGCGGTGTGGCAATAGATAAGGTAGGAGGAAGTATAGATATGGGGCTTAGTTGGGCTTCAACTACAAGCGTTTCAGGAATCAATGAGATTTACTATAAATTATATCAATGCACTCAAACTATTGTTAGTTTTTATGATGGAAATCCAACTGGTGGAGGAATATTTATAAGTTCAAATGTATTTGAAAAACCGCTGCTTAGTGAAGAATCAGTTGTTGTCTCAACCACTTGGACAGCAACAGCCGGTAGTCATAATATTTATTCTGTTGTGGATTATCCCAATTTAGTAAGTGAGTCAGATGAAACTAATAATTCACTATCTGGAAATTTAAATGTTGCGGCAGTACCTTCAATAGTTACATTTTCTCCGCCTGATAACGCGTCTAATGTCCATATAAGCACGTCAATCTATGTATATTTTAGTGAAAATATGGAAAAAACAACTACAGAGGGAGCAATATCTGTAAAAGCAATAAGAAACAATGAGGGTATTGTAGTAGATACAGGGGTAGCAGGAATCGCGGAGTATACAAGTAGCGATAAGAAGCTGTCTTTCACCTCAAATCTTTTAAAGAATAATTATACTTATGAAGTTGCCATATCAACCATCGCAAATGATATATACGGTAACTATTTGCAAAGTTCAATGACATGGACATTCAGTACTTTTACAAGTTCACCTGTGATAGTTTCATTTTTTCCACCTGATAACGCGTCTGATGTCAATGTAAGCACATCAATATATGTGTATTTTAGTGATGATATGGAAGAGATAACTACAGAAGGTGCTATATCCGTAAAAGCAATAAGAAACAATGAGGGTATAGTAGTTGATACAGCGGTAGCAGGAACTGTTGAGTATACAAGTAGTGATAAAAAGTTATCTTTTACGTCAAACCTTTTAAAAAGTAATTATACTTATGAAGTTACTATATCAACCATTGCTTATGACGTGTATGGCAAGCGATTAAGTGATTCGAAGACATGGACTTTTAGTACTTTTAGAAGTTTACCTGCAATAGTATCAGTTTTCCCTTCTGATAAAGCGTTGGGAGTAGATATAATCAAATCAATATATGTCCATTTCAGTGAGGATATGGAAAAAACAACTACAGAAGGCGCTATATCTGTAAAAGCAATAAGAAACAGTGAAAGTAGCGATGTTGATTTAGCAGTTACAGGGACGGCAGAATATGTAAGTAGTGAGAAGAAGTTATCCTTTACATCAAGTCTTTTAAAGAATAATTATATTTATGAAGTTACTATAACAACCACCGCATATGACATATATGGCAAGAGATTGAGTGACTCAAAAACCTGGACGTTCAGTACTATTTTGGATAATAGAGCTTCAAATATTGTTAAAGACCCGGTAAATCCTGAATTATTCAGCGTGACTATTTCACCGGGAGCGTTTCCTGAAAAAGTATATGTTATAGGAAGTACGGCGACAACTAAGATTTCGCTGGTTGAACGGGCAAATGCTAAACTCCCAAGTTTTAATGACCCATTTTATTCTTTTATACAAGGAACAGTGCGTGAATTTACTGCCTATAACGTTTCCGGTAATTTTGTGACTAATAATTTTTCTTCAGATGTAACAGTTACTATTCCTTACACTGAAACAAATGGAATTGTAACCGGCATGTCTTTCCCGGTAAGAGAGAATATGCTTGCAATTTATTATTTAAATGAAAATGATAATCTTTGGGTAAAATTACCGGATTATATTGTAGATGCAGCCAATAATAAAGTTACAGCAAATGTCCCGCATTTCTCTACTTTCGCATTGATGGGAACAAATACAACCGACCTTTCTAATGCTTATGCATATCCGGTCCCGTTCAGGGTGGGTACGGATACCGCGATAACATTCACGAATATATCGTCTTATGCGACAATAAAAATTTTCACGATAAGCGGGGAATTAGTCAAACAAATTGAACACACTGACGGCAACCCGCTTGAAAGGTGGGATGTCCGGACTGACGATGGCAATGTTTTAGCGAGTGGTGTATACATTTATCACATAAAAAACGAAAGAGAAAAGAAGTTCGGGAAAATAGTAGTGATAAAATAAGAGACAACTAAAAGATTGAAGGGTGTAGGCAGAGCAAGCTCTGCCACTACAATGTTGGTGTAGTTGCCGACCTTGGTCGGCACTGTTTTGTGAATATTGATAACATGAAATTGAAAAAAACATATTATAATCATAATATCCTTTGTTTGTTGTTTGTTATCTACTTCCTACTTCCTACTTCCTACTTCCTATACGGGGAGCCCGGAACGACTGCGTTTAATTTTCTTAAAATTGCAACAGGTGTTCGTGGCGCCGGTATGGGTGAAGCGTTTACTGCTGTTGCAGACGATATGAACGCAATTTATTGGAATCCCGCAGGGCTTTCACAGGTAAAATATAAAGGGGTAAGTGCAGAATATCTTAAATGGTTCCAGGATATCGATTACCAGACGGTATCTTTTGTGCTGCCGCTTAATATCGGTACTTTCGCAGGGAGTTTATATAATTTATCTTTTGGTAAAATTGAGGGATATAATGCCGGGGGTGTTCCTACTGATAAAATAAGTACGTTTGACCGGGCTTTTATTGTTTCATACTCAAATATCTTATATCAAAAACTATCCGCCGGTGCAAACATCAAAGTAATTCAGGAAAAACTGGATGATGACGAAACTATATGTTTAGCCGGTGATGTTGGATTGCTTTTTAAAGCAGAAAAACCGGCACCTGTTAATTTAGCGGTTGCAGTACAGAACATAGGGAATTCAGTCACAGAAGACCCATTACCGCTCAATATTAAGTTAGGTGCCAGTTCTAAATTTCTTAACGATGATTTAACATTTGACGTGGACTATAATATTCCAAAAGACAGGGTTGGTTATTTTAATGTAGGTACTGAATACCAGTTTCTTGATTTGCTTATGTTAAGGGTCGGGTATAAATTCAGGGATATAAACGGAATCCGTTTCGGGTTCGGGGTAGGGAACGAAAAAATATCTTTTGACTATGCTTTTGCCCCTTACGGGCTTCTTGGCGATACTCATCATTTCGGTATGAATATTTATTTTGGAAAAAGTCACGAGCTTGATGTAATAAATGAGAAAATTGAAAAATATCTGAAAAAAGGGAAAAGATATTTTGAAAAGAAGGACTTGATAGAAGCGCAGGAAGAATTTAAAAATGTTTTGGTTTATGACCCGACCAATCAGGAAGCCAAAGATTATCTGGATAAAATCACGGTTCATATAAGTGAAGCAAATATTGAAAAACACCTGGTTTCCGGAAAGAAATATCTTGAAAAGAACGATTTTTTAAAAGCAGAACAAGAGTTTACAAGTGTCTTATTGGTGGATAAAGAAAATGTTCAGGCAAAAAAATATCTGGCTGAAGTTCAGGAAGGGCTTCTTAAAGAAAAAAAACAAAGATTAGAGATATTGTTTAACCAGGGGCTTGAATTTTATAATAGAGACGAATTTGAAGATGCAATAAGTATCTGGGAAAAAGTTATATTGCTTGACCCGGAACATGCGTCAAGTAAAGAATATATTGTTAAAGCGAAAATAGATATTGAAAAGAGGGAAAGAAGGAAACTCGATGAACGGTATAAGATTCTTTATGAAAAGGCGTTGGAATTTTATAATAAAGGTAATTATAAAAAAGCACTGGGATTGTTTACTGAAATATCTCAAAAATCGGATGGAACTTTGAAAGTAGATGACTATTTAACCAAGACAAAAGAAAAGGTTGCTAATATGTATTTAAAAGAAGGGCAGAAACTTTTTGAAAACGGTTTTTATAAAGAAGCGATAACTGTTTTGAATAAATCATTGGAATGTGTGCCGGATTATAAGGAAGCTCTGGATTATATAAAGAAATGCCAAGAAAAAGTTAATGAAGAATTTGAAAAAAATAAAGTTTTGGCGGACGAATACAATAACAAAGGTTTGATAGAATACAATCAAGGAAACCTGAAAGAGGCGATTAAATTCTGGGAAGACGCGCTAAAATTAAATCCCGGACATGAATCTGCCGCCAAAAACCTGGAAAGAGCAAAAAAAGAATTGAAAAAATAAAGTAAAGCGTAGCAAAGCGAAGTTTAATGAAAGCCCCTCACCTCTTTCCTCTCCCCTAAGGGGAGAGGATGAAAGGTGAGGGGAATATTATAAAGCTTTTTGTGGACAAGTCCAATGAAATTAAGAACAAAATTTAGTTTATCAGCAGTTTTATTAGTGCTTTTAATTGTTTCAGGGATAAGTATTTTTCTTTTCATTGCTGAGGAACAGCATTTAATAAAAGAAATGAAACAAAGTAAAGTTACTATGGTTAAAAGTTTCGCTCAAGTCTGTAAAGAGTCATTGATTATAAAAGACGAGATACTGCTTTTGAATTATCTTAAGATGATTAAGGAAACAAAAGGAGTAGTTTATGCGATGCTGGTTGATAATAACAATAAAATACTTGCACACACGGATTTAAAACTCTTAGGTAAGACATATAGTGCCACAAGCGGTTTACACGCTCGTGGTAAAGATGAAAAAGACGAAAAAATTCAGGATATGTCCGAACCGGTAAATGTTGATGATAAGATTATCGGTATAGCAAAAGTGGGTTTTTCCCGCGGAATTATAGATGATGAAATTAAAAAAGTTTTAATCCAAACCCGTGACAGGATTTTTGGGATAGCTATTATAGCATTGGTTGTCGGGGTTATTTGCGGGTTGATACTTGCCGGTATGATGACAGGTCCGATAAAAAAAATATCTGATGGGGCGGAACTGATAGGTCAGGGTAAGCTGGACCAGGTTATTTTTGTTAACAGTAAAGATGAATTAGGCACTCTTGCAAAACAGTTTAACAGAATGGCAGAAAAACTGAAAGAACTTGACCAGATGAAAAATGATTTTGTATCAAGCGTAACTCACGAATTGCGTTCTCCGCTGACATCTTTGGGTATGTATATTAATCTTTTCTTTAAGGGAGCTGCAGGAACACTTACGGATAAACAGAAAGAATTCTTAAATATTATGAGCCAGAATACAGCCCGTCTTTCACGTTTTATTGATGATTTATTGGATGTTGCTAAAATTGAAAGAGGGAAAATGGAAATAAACAAGGAATCCTGTGAATTGCTACCAATAATACAGCAGATTGTCCAGCTTTTCGAGCCGCAATTCAATGATAAAAAAATAGAACTGCAATTGGATATTTCAAAAGGTTTGCCGCATATTTTTGCCGATGCCGAGAGAACCAGACAAATAATTACAAATCTCTTAAGCAACGCAATAAAATTCACCCCGGAAGGCGGAAAGGTAAAAATAACAACAAAAGATGTCCGAAGTCCAATGTCCAATGTCCAAAGTAGTTCGACCTCGGACCTCGGACCTCGGACCTCGGACTTTATTTATGTTTCCGTTACCGATACCGGTGTTGGGATTCCTCAGGATGACTTAAATAGAATTTTTAATAAATTTGAACAGGTACGGGGAATAAAGGAAAAAATCAAAGGTCAAAAAGGAACGGGACTTGGACTATCAATTGTAAAAGGGATTGTAGAAGCACAGGGTGGCAAAATACGGGTTGAAAGCGAACTCGGCAAAGGTTCTACATTCACTTTTACAATACCAATAGCTAAATAGGAAGGAGTTCTATGAGTAATGAACTGATATTAGTTGCTGATGATGACCAGAATATAAGAAATGCTTGTGCAGAATCTATGAAAATGGAAGGTTACAAAGTGCTAACAGCGGCATCAGGTGAAGAAGCATTGGGGATTATTAAAAAAACTTTTTGTAACATTGTTCTTTCTGATTTGAAAATGCCCGGTATGGATGGAATGGCGTTATTAAAACAGATAAAAAAAATGTCTCCTGCAACAGAAGTAATTTTGTTTACTTCATATGGTACAGTTGAAACTGCTGTGGAAGCGATGAAAATAGGCGCCTATGATTTTGTTACAAAGCCGATTGATTTAGCCGAACTGGATTTAATGATTATACGGTGCCTGGAAAAACAGCGGCTGCTTGTTGAGGTCGGTGAATTTAAGGAACTGGTGAATCTTTACGAGGCAAGCAGGGCGATGAGTTCGGTTATGAAACTCCCGCAATTATTGGATTTTATAGTAAAACTTGCCTGCGAGGCTTTAATAGCAGACGGCGGTTCTATTATGTTGCTTAATAAAGAAACAAATGAATTAGAAGTAAAAGCATCTACAGGACTTAGGGGAGATTTGGTTTTAGATAAGAAAATTAAACTTGGTGAAAGAGTAGCAGGTTATGTAGCTTTAGAAAATCAGCCGGTTTTAATAGATGGGGATATCAAAAACGATACACGTTTTACCGGTTTAGAAGGTTTCGACGGTATAAAATCAGGATTGAGTGCGCCACTAACAAGAAAAAATCAGGTTATAGGCGTTATCAATCTAAATCGAATGGATGCAGAAAAAAAATTTACTAAACGTGACCTTAACCTTTTATCTATTTTCACGTCTCAGGCTGCAATCGCTATCGAAAATACTATTTTATTTTCTGCTTTAGAAGGGGAAAAGGAAAAAATCCAGGCTGTATTTTCAGGCATGCGTGACGGTGCGATTCTTACAGACAATAAATTTAGAATAATTATGCTTAACCAGTCAGCAGAAACTTTACTTAATCTTAAAAAAGAAAACTGCATATCACTGTCTGCCGGGCGGCCGGGGAAAAATTTATTTGAATGTATTCCCGATATTAAGCCGTCGGTGAAAATTGACGAAAATATTGTTGATTTTGATTTAACAAGGGAAAAAGGCAAATTACTCACCCTTTCTGTTTTAATGACAAAAATTCTGGATGAGAATAAAAACATTACAGGATATATTTTTGTTTTGCGTGATGTTACTAATGAAAGAAAAGAAGAAAAGATAAAAAGGAATTTTATTGATTTCATATCCCATAAACTAAGGACACCTTTAACCGGTATTACGGGTTATTTTTCGATTTTACAGAAGCAGGAAACGTTTAAAAAGTTGAACGCAGCTGAGAAAAAAGCATTTGAAATCATAGAAAAAGAAGCGCAAGAACTTTCCGGTTTAATAGACAAACTACTCAGGTTCAGTTCAGTTGAAACAGATTCTTTAGGATTAAATAGAGAGAAAATAAATTTAACAGAACTTATAAAAGAGTGCATAAAAAATATTCCTGTAACTCCAGGCAGCGGTATTTCTATAAATGTTTCCCCGATGTTTGGGTCATTACCGCCTGTTAGCGGAGATAAAACAAGAATTATGCAGGTTTTTCAAAATCTAATAACCAATGGCATAAAGTTTAACGAGAATAGTGAAAAAAACATAGAAATTTCCGGGATGCGTATGGGTGAGTTTATCCAGATTTGCGTAGTTGATAACGGCGACGGCATCCCTTCCGAAGAAATCCCTAAATTATTCCAGAAATTTTATCAAATAGAGGAATCTTTTACAGGTCAGGTTGAAGGCGCCGGTTTGGGATTAGCACTTGTTAAAAGAATAGTCGGTGAACACGGCGGAAAAGTCTGGGCGGAAAGCGAAGTAGGAAAAGGCAGCCGATTTTATTTTACCCTGGCAATATGATATAACCAGTATTTATTTTCAATAGGAAAACCCTCTTTTTGTCATTCCGAACTTGTTTCGGAATCTTGTGTTTTGTAAATGTTTAATCTGTGTAATCTCACTTTTATTCTGCGTAATCTGCGTAACCTAAAACCTAACAATTAACGAAATCCTATTGTCCCGTGTCCATCCTACAAGCTCACTAACCGGTACGTTACTATAATCCAACTGGAATCCTTTTACATTAATTCCAAACCCGTATGTTATACCTTTTATATTCCCTTCTTTAGTAAGATATCCAAACCTTATAAAAACCGGTTCTCTAAGTTTGTATTCCGTACCAAACCCAAATCCTAATTTTTCATCCAATATTTTGTTAACTTCACTCAAAACAATTATAGCATTTTCATTGTTCGGGTGGAACTCGTATGCAAAACCAAGTCTTGTTGTTTGCGGGAGGTTATCTTTTTTTGTTTCACCGCTCATTTGTATTTTGTTTCCCAAGTTTGACATTGAAAACCCCAAATTTAATTTTTCATCTTTTTCAGCAATAAAATCCGGGTTCAGTTGATATATAAAACCGAAATCACCTGCATACGCGGTTCCTTTCGTATCAAATATAGGGCTGCTTTCTTTCCGGTGAATTATTTTAAATCCTATTCCTGCTGAAAGGTTATTTATAATATCTCTTCCGTATGATAATGTAAAAGCCACATCCAGCCATCTTAATTGTCCTTCCGTCTCCTCGCTTGTTGTTGTTATGGGAACAGATTCAGGAATAAAGAGTGTACTACCAACTCCAAAATTCCCAAATTTTTTATTCGGGTATGCAAAACCTAAAAACCCGAAAGTAGCGTCCATAACCGTCTGGCTGTGAGCAGCTACCAATTCCATTTTTTCTATTTTAGCCAGACCGGCAGGATTCCAGTAAATTGCTGTTACATCAGAAGATAAAGCAGCCCCACATTCTCCTAACGCCGATGGTCTCGCTCCAATCCCAAGCTTAAGAAAATCAGCCCCCGTATTAACTGCATAAAGGGAGGAACAGGAAGCAAGAAATAAGAAGCAAGAAGCAAGAAGCAAGAAATCAGAAATAAGGAAAGAACGAAATATATAATAATTAGAATGCAAGTTATTTATTTTTTGTTTTTTTAATTTCATTTTATCGATTTTTATAAATTATATCGTTATAAACAAAGTTTTTCATTTGTCATTGCGAAAGAGTTCCGATATATCGGAACGACTGAAGCAATCTCATTATAAAATAATATTACGCTACTGTCAAATGTTTAAAAGGAATTGTTAGAAAGTATCAGGAAAATCAAAAAATAAAGCAGAGTAAGACTCTGCCGCTACATTGATTCACAGACTTAGGACACCTTTATTCCTACTTCAACACGACCATTTTTTTGGTGTTAACGAAACTTCCTGCTATTATCTGGTAGTAGTAAATTCCCCTGGACAGCTGTGCTCCGCCGTCATAGTAAACCGAATATTTTCCGGCAGTTTTAAATTCATCTACTATTGTTGCAACAAGTTCCCCGACAACATTGTAGAGCTTTAATGATACATGACAATCACGTTCTATGGAATAGTTTATTGTTGTCGCTGGATTAAATGGGTTCGGATAGTTTTGACCCAGTTGCGATTTAAGAGGTGCTAAAGTTTTTATTATAACAGGTGCCATGATTTGAAATGTTGACAATTTTGTCGTTTTAGCGCTGATGTTTTTCTGGCTAACATTTACTTCGCAGTTAGCAAGCGGTTGCCATTTAGATTCTTTTTCATCATAATAAAAGATTTTCAAATCTTTTTCATTCGTATCATTTAAAACAACATCGTTATAGGATAAGGTTATTACGGCCTCTTTAGTAAGTTCAATTTTTTCACTCGGTTCGAAAGTTCTGGAAATAGGTTTAAGGTTCTGGGGTATAGGTTTTGCTTCAGCATTTTCTTTCATTGTTATTTCGCTGTTTAAGCCGGCAGGAAGGACTATATTCCCGCCGCTAAATACTACTATTTTTTCTTTAGAAGATTCTTTTCCATACACAACTACTAACACATAATCTGATATTATATCTTCATTAAATTTTACCAAAATCGATATTTCTTTATTTTGATTTCTATCTTCTGTTACGCCACCTGTAATATCCCATCCCATTCCGGGTTTTAGCATATACTTATTATGAAATACATATTTATTCTGGAATGAATTGTGATAGTAAACCTCCGGGGTTTCTTTCTTATCTTTAAGTCCAAGCCAGAGAACTGCTTCTAATATATTGGATGTTTCCGGTAATTTTTGTGCTAAAACAAAATGAATTTCTTTTTCTTTTAAAGTAACAGTTACGCTTTTTTCTGAAACAACAGGTGTGTTAGGTTTTTCCGGTTCAGTTATGTTAACGATTTTTTTAGGTTCTTCAATTACTTTGTATTCTGCTGGTTTTTCAGATACATTAGGTTTTTCCGGTTCGTTCTTATCTTTCTCAGGTATGGATACTTCCACGATTTTTTTAGGTTCTTCAAGTTCTTTTGGTTCAACAGGTTTTTCAGATACTTTTTCTTCAACAATTTTAGGTAGTTCGGGTTCAAATACGTTAATGATTTTTTTAGGTTCTTCAAATCCTTTAGGTTCTTTAGGTTCCACAGGTTTTTCGGATACTTTAGGTTCTTCAGAAGCCTTAGATTTTTCCGGTTCGGTTATGTCAACGATTTTTTTAGGTTCTTCAAATCCTTTGGGTTCTTTAGGCTTCTCAAATTCTTTTAGTTTCTTGTGGTTTTTTACTTCTACCGGGTTTTCAATTTTTTCCGGTTCAGTTACTTCTACGGTTTTTTTAGATTCTTCTGATTCTTTTGGGCCCTTACCGGGTTCAATTACTCTTATAGTATCACTTGCAATAAGTTTTTTCCCGTCAACAAGCGAACCTGTAAGTGTCAGGGTAACATCTTCACCGGTACAAAGTATCTTTTGCGCTTCCTCTCTTGAAAACTTGACCATTAGATCAGGTATTCCATCGGAATCGTGATCACCGGTAGATGTTGATTTTTGTTCTGCGGAAATTTTATCATTCAACAGTAAGGAAGAGATGTTAATGTTTTGTACATTATATCTTATCGGTAATTCTATATATGCTGTTATCCAGTTACCTTTACTTTTAAGATTTAAGGTGTTTGGATTAATGTCTATTGTTGCCGCTATTATTGTTTCAAGAGTAATAGTGTCACTAAATTGTGCTATATTTCCGGATTTATCTTTTACTTCGTAGTATACAGTTTTCAATCCGTCACCTGATGTTAATTTCCAAATTTTAGTCGCAGAAGCTAATTCCCAAACAGTCCATACATCTCCATCATTGCCATATCGGACCATATCAACACCGGAGCCGTTATCAGAATATGTCAGGGAAAGAGTAACATCAACTGAATCAGTATACTCGGGATTGCTATTGTTGATAACTATTGACCCTGCCGGTAAAGAAGTATCGAGACTAATTGTGTCAGTAAATTGTGCAACGTTACCTGCCTTATCTTTTACTTCATAATATACAGTTTTAACGCCATCGCCTGTTACCAGTTTCCAATTTTTAGTAGCAAAAGGCGATTCCCATGATGTCCAGATAGAATTATCATTACTATATCTAACTGTATCAATATCAGAGTCAGTATCTGAATAAGTTAAACATAGTGTAACATCTATTGAATTAGTGTATTCAGGATTGCTATTATTAATTACAATTGACCCTGATGGCGGTGTTGTATCAAGAGAGATAGTATCACTGAATTGAGTTACATTTCCTGCTTTATCTTTGATTTCATAATATACTGTTTTAATGTCGTTATCTGATGTTAGTTTCCAGATTTTAGTAGCAGAAGGTAATTCCCAAGGAGTCCATACATCGCTATCATTGCCATATCGGACCATATCAACACCTGAACCGCTGTCCGAGTTTGTCAGGTAAAGTGTAACGTCTATTGAGTTTGTATATTCAGGATTTCCACTATTAATTACTATTGAACCTGCAGGTAAAATAGTGTCAAGACTGATAGTATCATTTACTAACGTTTCCAGTTCTTGGCCATTCTTAAATTTTACATTGACAGTTTTTATTCCGTCTTCTGATGTTAAGTTCCAATTTTTAGATATAGCATAAGGTTCCCAAGTGGCTGGTTCTGTATTTCCGGTATTCCATATTTTCATACCTGTAATACCTGATTCATTATCAACTGCGGAAAGTGTCAATATTATTGATATTGTATTTGTATAAGCTGCGTTATTATTTATTAAAACAGAAGCAATCGGAGGTGTAGTATCCGGTACTTTAAACGTGATTGTATCAGTAAGTTGGGTTACATTTCCTGCTTTATCTTTTATATGGTAGTATACAGTTTTAACACCTTCACCTGATGTTAACTGCCAGATTTTAGTAGCAGAAGGTAACTCCCAGGAAGTCCAGACATCCCCGCTATTGCCATATCTCACCATATCAACACCGGAACCGTTATCCGAGTATGTAAGGTAAAGAGTAACATTTACTGAATCAGTGTTATCAGGGTTATTATTATTTATAGCTATTGAACCTGCCGGTAAAATAGTGTCAAGAGTGATAGTATCATTTGCTAATGTTTCCAGTTCTTGGCCGTTCTTAAGTTTTACATTGACAGTTTTTATTCCATTTTCTGATGTCAAGCTCCAATTTTTAGATGTAGCATAAGGTTCCCAAGTGGCTGGTTCTGTATTTCCGGTATTCCATATTTTCATACCGGTAATACCGGTTTCGGGGTCAGCAGCAGAAATTGTTAGCGTTACTGATAGAGTATTTGTATAATCAGCGTTATTATTTATTAAAACAGAAGCAATCGGCGGTGTAGTATCCGGTGCTTTGAAAATAATAGTATCAGTCAATTGAGTTATATTTCCTGCTTTATCTTTTACCTGGTAGTATACAGTTTTAACACCTTCACCTGATGCTAATTGCCAGCTTTTTGTAGCGGAAGGTAACTCCCATGGAGTCCAAAAATCTCCGCTATTGCCATATCTGACCATATCGACTCCGGAGCTGTTATCAGAATATGTCAAACAAAGCGTAACATTAATAGAGTTTGTATATTCAGGATTTCCACTATTAATTACAATTGAGCCCGCTGGCAAAGAAGTATCAAGACTGATAGTATCATTTGCTAACGTTTCCAATCCTTGGCCGTTCTTAAATTTTACATTGATAGTTTTTATTCCGTCTTCTGATGTCAAGTTCCAATTTTTAGATATAGCATAAGGTTCCCAAGCGGCTGGTTCTGTATTTCCAGTATTCCATATTTTCATACCTGTAATACCTGATTCAGGGTCAGAAGCAGAAATTGTTATAGTTACAGGTATAGAATTTGTATAAGCTGCGTTATTATTTATTAAAATAGAAGCAATCGGCGGGGTAGTATCCGGTATAAATGTTTTAAGAATAATAGTATCAGTAAATTGAGTTACATTACCTGCGTTATCCTTTACTTCGTAATATACAGTTTTAACACCGTCGCCAGATACCAATTGCCAGTTTTTAACAGCAGAAGCTGATTCCCATGATGTCCAGATAGAATTATCATTACTGTACCTGACCATATCAATACCGGAACCGTTATCTGAATATGTCAGGTAAAGAGTAACATTTACCGAATCAGTATTATCAGGATTATTATTATTTATAGTAATTGAACCTGTAGGTAAAGTAGCGTCAATTGTTATTGTATCGTTAAATTGTGCTACGTTCCCTGCTTTATCTTTTACTTCGTAATATACAGTTTTAAGACTGTCACCTGATACCAATTGCCAGATTTTAGTAGCAGAAGGCGATTCCCAAGAGGTCCAGACAGAATTATCATTACTATACCTGACCGTATCAACACCGGAGCCGGCATCGGAGTAAGTTAAGCAGAGTGTAACATTTATTGAATTGACATAAAGAGGATTTCCATTATTAACAATTATTGAACCTGTTGGCGGTGTTGTATCGGGTACTGGTGGAGTGTCGTCTACTGGAGTTATTATGGGATCTGGTTCCGGTTCGATTATGATGTACCCCTCATCTTCGCTGTATAGATAGCACATACCTAACAAGAGGAGTATAAATAGTATAAAATATAGTTTTTTTTCGGTTTTCATTTTAGTTCACCAGAAAACGAAAACCGGTATGCTGATAAAGACGAAACCAGAACCTTGAAAAAGGCTCTAAATCCCGTGCTTTTCGGCAACCGGCAGCTCATCTGAGTTTGATACAAAATCTCTCGGAAACTTCGACAGCCCACTACTCAAATAATGAGTTCTTGGCTTTGCGTCTGCTGATTGTTACATCAGCATTTGCCCTTATCGTTCTTCCTACTAAAAGTATAACGTAAAATCAGTATTTTGTCAAGTACTATTTATAAACTGCAAATTTATTGTTTTTTAACCAAAAAAAGGTATAATTATCTTGATTAATAATAGGATTTAACATAATTGGGATGCTATCAAAAAATAGATAAAAAGCATTTTTTGATTGTTTCATCACACTTGTCACATTAAACATTACTCAATCTTTTTGAGGGGAGGGGTATTTTTATGAAAATTCAGGAAAAAGAAATAAACGGGTTTAATATGAAGGTTTTTAATCTTAATGGCATTATAATTGGTGTTACAACTGATATAGGTCCGAGAATATTATATCTTGCGAGTTCCAAAAAACCGGATTTTAACCTTCTTGGTGTACTGCCAGACGGGGGTGTTGAAACATCGGAAGGTTTTTGGAGGATTATTGGAGGTCACCGGCTTTGGAGTTCGCCTGAAGCTATGCCACGTTCATATTCGCAAGATAACGAGCCGATAACTATAGATATTGAAGCAGATACTGTTAGAATGTACGGGAATCCGGAGACTGCAAATTCAATACAAAAAGAGATTATAATAAAGCCGTTTGGGAAGAAAAGCATACAAGTTATTCATAAAATAAAAAATATAGGCAGATGGCCTGTAGAATTGGGTTGTTGGGCAATTTCTATAATGAGAAAGCATGGTTTTGCAATTATACCTGTTAAACCGCCAAAAGTGGATAAAATAGGGCTTCTTCCTGACAGGCATATAACGCTTTGGCCTTATACTAATTTATCGGATAAAAGAATAATTTTTGGTAACGAATATATATTCATTAAGCAGGACACCAAAGCAAAGGGTCCGATTAAAATTGGTACTATGGTAAATCCAAATTGGACCGCATACTGGGTAGAAGGTTTGTTGTTTGTGAAAAAATTTAGCGAAGAAAAGAGCAAATATCCTGATTTTGGGTGCAGCGTTGAAATATATACTAACTCAAATATGCTGGAACTTGAAACAGTCGGACCGTTAAAACTAATAAATCCTTCCGAATCTGTCCAGCATACGGAAATATGGGATATTTTTAGTGTGGGGAATCTTAATCCGAACGCGGATGAAGTGGAAAAGAAAATATGCAGTAAGATTAGTTTTTAAAACTATACTTCATAGCAAATATGATTAAAGCGATAATATTTGATTTCGGGAAAGTAATATGCACTTTTGATAATAGAATATTTTACAAGAGTGTTTCGGAATATTCAGGTAAAACAAAAAATGAATTATATGTTATATTTCATAAAGCCCATAATATATTTATTAAATATGAAACCGGCTTGATAACTTCCGATGAATTTTTTAAAATAATCGTAAAATTGGCAGACTTGAAAATAACAAAACAGCAGTTTATAAAGTGCTTTGCCGATATCTTTACTCCAATACCTGCCACTTTTAGAATTATAAAAAAACTTAAAAAAAACTATAAACTTGGGATACTATCAAATACAAGTGAATGGCACTTTGAATATGGAATAAAAAAAATAAAAATATTTAAAATGTTTAATGCTGTTAGTTTATCATATAAGGTTAAGGTAATGAAACCCGGCAAGAAGATATATTTAGACGCTCTAAATAAATTAAAAGTAAAACCGTCCGAATGTATTTTTATTGATGATATTAAAGAAAATGTAACAGGTGCTGAAAAAATAGGAATTACAGGAATACAATATACGACATCTAATAACTTGATATCTTCACTGAAGAAATTAAATGTCGTGATTTAATAAAAACTAAAAGAAACAGGCGATGTTCAAAATCTTGTAATTTTATAAAATAATTGTAAAATTATCCGTGTATACTTAAAGAAAGGGCAAAATGATTAAATCATTGTTAAAAAAAATATTTGATTATTTATTATTAGGTAATGTCGGACCTCACAGAGGGAATAAGCGTATTTCTACCAAGATAGTTGTTTCTATGGTTTCCAGCAGGGACCAGTTTAATATTGATGAGTATGTTTCTGCGGCGATGTTAAACATATCAATAGACGGTATTTGTATTGAATCTCAAAAGCCTTTTATTTTAGGTGAGAGTATTTTCATTAATATATCTTTACCAAGCGGGCAGCAGTTTCAGGTATCAGGCACTATTATCCGTATTGAAGATTTGCAGTGTTCATATTTATATGGTGTAATAATTCCTCCTTTATACGAGAATACGATGAAGCAGTTAATATATTTTTTCAGATTAAAATAGTAATAAACCGAACTGATAGTCGAAGGTGAAAAACTATGAAAAATAAAGGTTTTACATTAATTGAACTGATGATTGTTGTTGCAGTTATAGGGATATTGGCAGCAATTGCAATTCCTAAATTTGGAAACCTTTTAAGAACTGCCAAAGAAGGAGCAACAAAAGGATCGCTTGGTTCTATCAGGAGCGCGATTACCATTTATTACGGCGAGATGGAAGGAGAATATCCTGTTGCTGTAAAAGCAGACGGTTCTTCCCCGGTAAATAATGAAAGTATATCAACGTTTGATAGTGCACCTATGATAACAAAATATATTGATAAATGCCCGTCAGTCAGACTTGGCAGACCCGGACTTATTGATAGTAACGAGTGCATATATTGTTTATCTCTTGGAGCGCTTACTGTTGTTGCAGGTCAATCGGGTAAATGGTGGTATCGCGGCCAACAAGTTGGAGATTTGTTAATAGCAGCAAGTGATTTCAAGGATATAAGAGGTAATTATATCACCAATTGGTAATATAATTTGGAACAAATCTTGACAAAGATGACATATAAAGAAAAAATGTTACTGGCTATAAAGGGTGAATCTTTAGGTAAGATTCCGTATGCACCACGTCTTGATTTATGGTACAATGCCAATAAAAGAGCAGGAACGTTACCTGTTAAATACAGGAATGCAACTTTGGTAGAAATTACAGATGAATTGAATATCGGATATCATGCAATAATACCCAATTTCAAGGATTTACGTAACCAGGATGAAGATATTCACCGTGCTTTTGGGATTTATAATTTATGGACTATGCCGTATAAAACACAGATTGAAAATACAAAAATTACAGTAAATTATAGTGGTGAAGAAACCATTGTAGAATATCATACACCGGCAGGAAATATAAGGACAAAGGTCCTATATGATGAAGGCATGAAAAAGGCAGGGATTACAATAACACATGTTACCGAATATGCGATAAAAAGTCATGAAGATTTTAAAGCAATAGGATATATTTTTGATAATGCGGTAGTTGTCCCTAATTACGAGGGTTATAGTGAGTTTGCCGGTAAAATCGGAGGGCGGGGAATATCAGCCGGTTTTATAAGTCTGTCAGGTTCCCCAATGCATCTGTTACAGCGGGAACTGATGCCCATGGACTTGTTTTTTTATGAATTACATGACCATCCTGATGAAATCAAGCAATGTGCAGATAGTATCGGGAAATATTTTGATAAGGTGTTTGATGTCTCAGCGGAATGTCCGGCAGAAGTTTTATTGTTCGGGGCAAACTATGATTCCAGGGTGACATATCCTCCGTTCTTCACAGAATATATCGAGCCGTGGCTAAAAAAATATGCAGGAATATTACATAGTAAAAAAAAGTTTCTTATAACCCATACTGACGGGGAAAATACCGGCCTTTTGGATAATTATATAAATAGTGAAATTGATATAGCAGATTCGATCTGTCCTGCTCCTATGACAAAGCTTACTTTCAGACAGGTAAGAGACTATTTTAACGGCAGGATAACGATAATGGGTGGAATTCCGTCGGTATGTCTATTAAAAAATTCCATGACAGATAACGAATTTGAAAAATATCTTGATAATTTCTTTACAGAAATAGGTTCTAAGAATCATTTGATTCTTGGTATATCGGACACAACTCCTCCCGATGCGGTATTTGAAAGAATTATAAAAATCGGGGAATATATCCAGGCGTTGTAATTTCTCAATTGCAGCTGTCGTGTCAGTAACTCGCGTTAAGTCTGTTTTTATGGTTTAAAGCCATAGTAAACAATATAGCCGGTTACAAAACTAAAGGTTAAGAATATAGGTTGTTGTTGAAGTCAAAATCAGATTACTATTGGTGTCATTGCGAACCGAAGGTGAAGCAATCTCGTAGTTTTTAAATAGAGATTGCCACGCCCGCCACAAAACCGTTGGCGGGCTCGCAATGGGCTTAATAGTATTTTTGTGTTGTTTTTTTAACCCTTAAAATATTGTATAATCGTCTGAAAAAGTAAAAAATAGACTTTACAATATCAAAGGGGTTTAATAATGAACAAAAAAACA